>JBCBTL010000390.1:0-3606 GCA_039818705.1 Cyanobacteria bacterium J06639_1 | reverse complement strand
ATACAGCTCGTCCTGCGGCCACGGATCGTTGACGAAATCTTCTGAAAGCACCAGCGCCACATGGGCGGACTCGTCGATCGCCCTGCGCAGCGCCACGCGGCGATCGTCGCCCGCTTGCAGCATCCATTCATCGAACCAAACCTTAATGCCTTCGCGGTCGAGCCGCTCGGCTAGTTGGCGCACCCACCCGCGTTGCGATCGGTGGTAGCGGAGCAAAATGTCGTAAGGGTAGCGAGAAGTGGAATCGGCCACGAGGCTCAAGCCAAGGGAGGATGGGAACGGATTGCACCCAGTTTATCCGATTCGTTGGAGTCCACCGGGTTGCGGAGCGTTGAGTTTGGGTGTTGAAAACCGTAGGTAAGTCTCATCCTGACAATCGGCACATCTCTCAGACTCACGCGCCATCACACGCCCACCGACCCTCGGCGATCGCCCTCAGGATGACTCTTTTGCGTTTTGTACGTCTACCCACTCGTGATGCAGAGTCTCGACCTGTTTCGCACGCTGCACCAGGTCTTCTAGCGAATCGGCTAGCTGCGCCCAATGCTCGTCGGGCTGCTTGGAGTATTCCCGAACTTTGGCAATGGTATCGGTGAGGCGATGTTGCAGTTGAGTTAGCAGTTCGCCCGTCTGTACCGACAAAGCAGCCACTTCTGCAACGCGCTGGCTGTTGCGCTGCTTCTGATATTTCGCCAGCGCCACCCCCTGCACGATTGTCAGGATTGCTCCCTCGCGACCCTTTTGGGGCACGATGCGCAGTTGAAATACCAGCGGCTCGCCTCGAAACACGCGCTCGGCTTCGGCTTCGCGATCGCCTAATACTTCGTCAGGGGCAACCCCCACCATCCGCTTGAGCTGCACGATCAGCTTGACACCGACCGCATCGGATAAATCTTTGAAGAGATCTCGCAGAATCCCTTTTTGGCGGTAGCGAATTCGACAGGTTCGATCTTCATTAATTTCAACAAAAACGCGATCGGCTTTCTCTTCTAAAGCGCGTCGTAAGACCGAATTGAGCAGGCGTTTGATTTCTGCATCGGACTCGGTTTGCTCCAAAGGTTCCGGATTGGCTTCGGCAGCAGCGTCCTCTTCTTCAGGTAGCGCCTCAGCCTCGAACAAGGCTTCAGACTGCTCGTCTCCAGCCGCAGTTAGCTGGGCCGCAGCCTCTTTAAGGGTGACGATGCTGGCTGGATCGGGAGGGTTGCTGAAGTAATGCGCGATTAACTCTTGATGTTCTTGAAAACTAACGGGATGGGCGTGAATTTGCAGCTTCGAGAACTCCAGCATTTTGCCAACGTAATCGAGAGCCGCCAGATCGTTCGGATCGACCATTCCCAGAATTAAGAGGGTGCCATCTAAGTTGACGGGCACCACCTGATAGTAGACACAAATTTCCACCGGCAAATACGCCGCAATCAGGACTGGAACTTGCTCCAGGTTGACGCTGGCAGAAACGACCGCAAACGGAGTCGATGTCTTCGTATCGAGCATGTCGGTCATTGCGGATTCCATAGCCTGTCCCTATCATAGGCACCCATGCAAAGCTTGCCGAGTCGCCCGAGCAAAATAGCATGACCTGTACGTAAAACCACTGATTTAATATCAGGTTCTCAGAGAATTTATCCTATCTTTATAAAACTAAGGTACCCATTGCCGCACGAGAACTGACTCTCCCTCTCGAATTCCCCAGAAGTCCTCGCGCAATGTGGACGTGCGGCTGTTGCGGGGCGCGTGAAGCAGCGATCGCGCTTCTTCAATAACTTCAAAATTTGGGGCGTAGGGCAACACCTGCTGGAGGTATCGACGCACGACTCGGCGCTGAAGAGCGACGTGTGCGTGACGAAGTGGCTCGACATGCAAACGCGGTGGCGGAGAGTCCTCGAAAGCCTGACTCCAGAGCAGATCGGTCTGCTGCTGCAAGTAATCCGACTCGGCCTGGAGGGTCACCGAAGTGCGATGCAGCGCCAGATCCACTTGGGGATTGAAGTGCTGCTTGAGATAAGGAATCATCTCGTGCCGCAAGCGATTGCGGGGGTGAGTGAGGTCGCGATTGAAGTCGTCTTCCCACACGGGAAGCTGATGCTCTTGGCAAAACTGCCCGGTTTCGTCGCGGCTGACTTCTAATAATGGACGCACCAGGCGAGGTGTGGGCGATCGCTTTCGATCTAACGGGCGGCTCCAGTCCAAGCTGGTTAACCCCTGCACTCCCGTCCCGCGCATCAGGTTGTAGAGAAAGGTCTCGGCGCGATCGCTACGAGTATGTCCGGTTACCACGCTCTGACATTGCCAATGCTCCGCCCAGCGAGCGAGTTCCCCATATCGCCACTGTCGCGATCGGTTTTCATCGAGCGTGATGATTTCTGCTGTGGCTACTTCGCAGGGAAGCTGGAACTGCTCGCGCACGAGGGTTTGCACGAATGCTGCTCCTTCAGTTTCGCGATCGCTCCAGCGATGATTGCAGTGCAATACGAAAAGCTCCCAATCGTGACGAGGGGCGATGTCGCTGAGGATTTTGAGCAAGCAAAGGGAGTCTTGTCCGCCCGAAACGGCGATGAGGATGCGATCGCGATCGGGCAGCAGAGTTCTCTGCTGGATGCAGGTACGCACGCGGACGTGTAGGGGGGTGAGAAATGGGTTTGCCATACTCGGGGCAAAAGCGATCGCGAGGGGAAAACGATGGAAGTGAAGAACGTGTTTGCCGAACTCGCGGCAGCAGAAGCAGGCTCGTTTCTAAACCTAGTGTCGTTCAACGGCAGCAGCGTGGGCGCGTGCGATATTACGGGCACGTCTCCCGTGTGGGAAATGCATCCCGACACCGACGAATTTTTTCACATTCTCGAAGGCGAGTTCGAGATGATTCTATTGCAGGGCGATCGCCCCGAGCGCGTTACGGTTGCAGCTGGATCGATCTTCGTCGTTCCCAAAGGGATTTGGCACAAACCCGCTGCCCCAAAAGGCTCGAAGTTTCTTTATCTCACCCCCGGCACGACGCTCCATTCTGATGCGGAAGATCCGCGCCAGTCGGCTTCGTAGCCCGTAGAAATCTGAGTAATCACAAAATCCCGATCTCGACCGGTAGGGATTGCCGCGTGGTGAGGTGTACTCAGAGAATACGGAGGTTGGCGATCGCGACGTGCCGCAGGAGGGTTCGTGACTCAAGGGATTAAAGCCCCACAGCTCTCTGGGCGACTGTATTTGATGGTGGCGATCGCGATTTTCGGCACGGCGAACGCGATCACGCGCAAACTCACGGAAGTCGGCGCAGCCAATTTAATTGACGGACGCAATCCGATCTCATTTTGTAACGTGCTGTTCGTTGGCAATGTGTGCACGCTGACATTGCTGGGGGGAATTTACTTTCAGCAGTGGCGGCCAGCCGCGCTCCAGAAAATCCGCTGGCAGCAATGGCTGATGATGTCGGTCGTGGCGATTTTGGGGGCGGCGATCGTGCCGACGTTGGTGTTTACGGCGCTCTCGATTACGGCGGTGAATAACGTCATTTTGATCGGGCAACTCGATACGCCGCTGGTGTTGGCTTTGTCTGTGTTGCTGTTAGGCGATCGCGACAACGCAGCTCCAGCAATGACCCAGGCGTTGACGCGATCG
>JBCBTL010000389.1:0-3611 GCA_039818705.1 Cyanobacteria bacterium J06639_1 | reverse complement strand
CCGTGACGGAAATATGGAAATTTTAGCTGAACTACCTCATTACATAGCATCTCTAGTTAAAGGAGAAGATGGAAGCTTTTATGGCGTAACAAGTGCTTTCTTTATTACTTTGTCGAAAAATGATGATGGAACTCCACACAATGGTTGGCTGTTCAAGATTGAGATGAATTAGCTAGATCGATCCTCTTGCCTCAGTTCGAGGAAGCTAGCTCGAACGGATGATATTTCGGGTTGAATGATGGCTGGTTTTTGTTGTGCTGATGCCGCTATCCGTTCGCGATCGCTGAGCTGGCTCTCTATGTCTTTCTGACAAAGACAGACACGGTTGTATGGTTGGCGACGCTTCTCGATGGAACCCCATCCAAGATTTTCTGCTGCGATCGCCAGCCCATTTCTCGGTGATGTGCTTGAGTGAGACCGTTCGATAGAGTGGAGTCAGCAAGTTCGGGGTCGGTGTATGTCCTCCGCGATCGCCCTCAATGTCGAAGCATTAGCACTGACTGACGAGCAATTTTTTCGACTGTGCGCGGACAATCGCGACCTGCGCTTCGAGCGGAGTGCGACGGGAGCGCTAACCATTATGTCGCCCACGGGTGGAGAAACGGGCAATCGTAATGGTCGCCTAACGCAGCAGTTGTTTAACTGGAGCGATCGCGACGGCACGGGAATTGCCTTCGACTCTTCCACCGGGTTTCACTTGCCAAATGGAGCCGATCGCTCTCCCGATGCTGCCTGGATGTCGCTGTCGCGCTGGCAGACGTTAACACCCGAACAACAAACTCGATTTGTGCCGCTGTGCCCCGATTACGTGGTGGAGTTGCTTTCTCCAAGCGATAACCTGACTGCGACACGAGCCAAGATGCAAGAGTACGTAGACAATGGCATTCGGTTGGGCTGGTTGATTCGCCGCCGCGATCGCCAAGTGGATATTTATCGGCAGGGGGAACGCGTCGTTACGCTTGAAAACCCCAGTACGATTTCTGGCGCTCCTGTGCTGTCTGGATTCACGCTCGACCTGCAACGTATTTGGTAGCACGGAAGAGCGTTACGATGTGGTGAATTGAAAGGGCGATCGCCATCCAACTTCTCAAACGCAGCCATGTACGTTCTCCACGGCACTTGGATTCCCCACGATACGTCTGATTTCGTGCAGTCGGGTGACTTTTATCTTTGGGCGGAAATTTCCGAGCCGAAAACGCGACGCAAAAAGAAAGTAGACACGCGCCATCCGTTTCAGCTCGAAGCGAAAGGGCTGGCCGAACTTTTGGAAACTGAGCTGACATTTGGCGATCGCTTGGTGAAACGAGAGGCGATCGCCCCCAAAACATTCCTCTTGCCCAGCGCAGACAACCGACCGCTACCCTCGCTCGAACTAGCGCGATATTGGGAATTCGATTGGCCGGAAGCGATGGAGTGGCAATCGTGGCAGATAGACTGCTATCGGGTTAAAACTGCTGTCAAAACGAAGGGATTTCTGCGCGATGCGGCGATCGCGATCGTTAAATTCCTCGACGATCTACAGTTCGTCGTGCAGTTGCAAGCGGGCGAGATTCTTTTAGGTAGCGACCTGATGTTTTGGCATCGCTATTCGCAATCGTTAAAAGCGATCGTGTTTGAAGATCGCTACGTTCCGGCAATCGCGAAACGAGACGCTGCACAGAGCGGGGAATCCCGCACGAAAAAACGCGATTCTACGACGAGCTACTATCCTCACTGGCAGATTGTCTCGGAAGACTATGAGGCGAACCTCGATCGCTTTTCTGAGGCAATGCCACTGGCGTGTGCGTGCGCTCGCGATGCTGACACTAGCGAGCCGACGCGATGGGATAAATTTTCGCTTTTGCGACATTTCTCGGAAATTGTCATTAACGACATCGTCACTCACGCCCCCAGTACGCAACAGTTTGAAAACGAACTTAAAGACACGCTTTTGGGATCGTGCTGGCGGCCTTACAGCACGAACGAGTCTGGCTCTCTTCTCATTTCAGAAAAGACTTACCAGCAATGGTGGCGGTGGTATCAGAAGCTAACTCGCATGCGATCGCCCGGTCGCTTTTATCTCGGGTTCGTGCTCGAAGATCCGGGGGATGACGATCCCGAGGCGGTTTGGGAGCTGTATTTCGCGATCGTCGATCGCCAGGAGCCGTCCTCGCGCCTGTTGATGGCGGATTATTGGTGCATGGACGAGGCCGAACGTGCCGCTGTCCGAGAGCGATTCGGAGAGGATTTGGAACGACAGATTCTCGTGCAGTTGGGCTACGCCGCCCGCATGTATCCGACGCTGTGGTCTGCTCTCAACCGCAAGGCTCCGTTTGCATTAGAGCTTTCGCTGGCGGGGGCGTTTGAGTTTCTCACGGAATACGCCTGGATTTTGGAAGCGGCTGGCTTTAAGGCGATCGTACCCGCGTGGTGGACGCCGGGCGGACGCAGACGAGCCAAACTCAAACTTCAGCCGCAGAGTCAGAAATTCAAACTGAGCGAAGAGCGCAAGAGTTATTTCAGTGCCGATCGCCTCGCCACCTACGAATATCAGTTCGCCATTGGAGACGAAGCGGTCGAGCCGGACGAGTGGGAGCAATTGCTGGCGAATCAAACGCCGCTGGTGATGTTTCGGGGGCAGTGGGTCGAACTCGACCCCGCCAAGATGAAGGAGATGCTCGACTTTTGGCGATCGCGACCTGAAGACCTGAAGCTCTCGCTGCTGGATGCGGTCAAGTTAGATTCTCAGCAAGATGGCGATATCGAGTTGGATTTGAGTCGCGATCGCGCTCTATCCGATTTGATGGCTCAACTTCGCGATCCCAGTCAGCTAGAGGTATTGCCCAACCCCGATCGCCTGAACGGAACGCTGCGAGAGTATCAGCGACGGGGTTTGTCGTGGCTTGCCTATTTGGAGCGGCTGGGTCTGAATGGCTGTTTGGCCGACGATATGGGCTTGGGGAAAACCATTCAGGTGATTGCCCGTTTGGTGCAAGAGCGGGATGATGCTGGCGATCGCGATGCAACAAAACTCCCGCCAACCCTACTCATCGTGCCTACGTCGGTGGTGGGGAACTGGAGACACGAAATTGAAAAGTTTGCTCCCCAACTGAGCGCGTCGATTCATCACGGAGGCGATCGCTGTCAGGACGAAGACCAGTTTGCAGACTATTGCGATCGCCACGATGTCATCATCACGTCATTTACGTTAGCCCGAAAAGATATCAAGTTATTGGGCGAGGTCGAGTGGCATCGCGTCGTACTAGACGAAGCGCAGAATATTAAAAATCCCAAGACCGCACAAACAAAAGCCATCTTGAAACTGAACGCTCGCCACCGATTAGCACTGACGGGAACGCCGGTAGAAAATCGACTAATGGATTTATGGTCGATCTTTAATTTTCTCAATCCAGGGTATCTGGGCAAGCAAACAGAGTTTAAGCGATCGTTTGAAACCCCGATTCAAAAGCATAACGATCCTCGTCAGGCAGCCACGCTCAAAAAGATCGTAGAGCCGTTTATCCTCCGACGGATGAAAACCGATCGCGATATCATCAAAGACCTACCCGACAAAGTCGAACAGAAAGTCTATTGCAATCTGACCAAAGAGCAAGCGGCACTGTATCAAACTG
>JBCBTL010000388.1:0-3615 GCA_039818705.1 Cyanobacteria bacterium J06639_1 | reverse complement strand
ATACCACCTTTAGGCTTTCCACCACGGCCAGCATATCTCTTCGGCAGTGAAAAACTGGGCCGAGGACAAGCCGGCTGTTGCGTTCGCAAGCCAGTCGCCCGAGCCAGTTGTTGGATGTGAAGAGGTTACTCGTGAAGAGGGTAGCTCGGCAGACAGGGAAACGGAATGATAGGATAAGCTACCGTGGTTATCACGAAATGTCGCTACTACGAGATGCAACCTGATTCAAGTGAGCCAGGGTCTCCTGTCCCAACCCACGAAAGTCATCCTCGTATTAGAGCCATTCCCCGTGGGTCATTGCGGTTTCAGACATTGCCACTGTTTTTAACCGTGTTTAGCTACTAAGAGGTACTTGCATTCCCCGAGAAATCTTGCGCCGCTGCATTGCCTGTCGCTCGCTACGTCCTCGTCAAGAGCTGCTACGAGTGGTTCGAGACGCTGCATCTGCAGTCGTTCGGATCGATGAGGGAATGGGTCGCTCGGCTTACATATGTCCTTGCCCCTCGTGTTTGCAGGTAGCCTGCCAAAAGCGACGTTTGCACAAAGCGCTGCGAACGCCAATCCCCGAAGCGATTCACGAGCAGTTGCAGCGAAGATCGTGCCAAGCTGACTCCCTCGCTGGCCCTTTTGAAGCTTCGTCTCCCTGCTGACTTACCCCAGGGGCACTTCGAGTCCTCTTTCCTTGTCGTGATTTTGTCTGGAATCGTTCGCCTTCTTCAACTTCTTCCTTGTTGCTGCGCATCCACCCTGTTGCTACGTACCCACTCCAAACCGATGCCAACCCAGCCTGCCGGAAAGACATTTGCTAGCTGGAGAGACATTGCGGTAAAGAGTTGGCTAAGCTGGCGTTCGGCAATCCTTCTGCCCACTCCGAGGCTGTTCCTCACGACCGTTGATGGCACGATACCTCTGCCACTACCCTAGAAGGGATGGCTCCTGTACCTACTCAACTCGTTTCACCGTCTGCATTCGCACGCCCTGACTATATGACCCCAACCTCCAACGCCGATTCCAAGCACGATGCCAAAGTTCGGATCTACGATCTTTCCCGCCAGTTAGGGCTGGGTAATGATGTCGTACTCGATGCCTGCACTCGCTTGGGAATTGCGTTCAAAAGCCACAGCAGCACGATCTCGGCAAACGATGCCGAGCGCTTGCGGGCGGAATTGCAGGCGCTTGCAAAAGCAGGAGGAACTCAGTCTAGTGGGGAGCGACCGAAGCCGCGTCCAGCAGTGAAGAAACGCGATCGCTCTGAATCCGGTCGTCCGCAAATTCTGGATATTCGTCCCCCGAGTGAAGGCAGTCCGGCCGCGTCCAGTCCGCCCCAAATTGTGGCTCCACCGCGCCCTGCCCGGAACGGTACCAATCGGGGTAACGTCGGGCAGAGTGACGCTCGTACCCACGAGCCGCGTCTTACTCCAGCCAAGCCCGCAGCACGGGCTCCGCAGCCAGCTCGTCCGGCAGCTCCATCGCGCTCAGTGCCAGAATTGCGATCGCCGGTTACTCCCCGTCACCGGTCGGAACCGACCAAGTCCGCACCCCCAGCCCGCACGCCTAGCCCTAGCTCGGCTAAGTCCCCCGAATCCCCTGCAGTCGAAGCTCCTGCAGCTTCTCTTTCTAAACCGGCCGCTCCCTCTGCGCCAACGCCTCCGCCTCTGTCTGCACCGCCTGCATCAACGCCGCCCCGGCAGCAGCTTGCTAAGCCCATTGCTCGTCCGATTCGCAACCGAGTCGATACACCTCGCCCTGTTAAACGAGCTGGCGGCGATCGCGACGGGGCAGTACCGCAGAAGCCACAAATCGTATCGCCGCCCAAATCTCCGGCCAAACCGCAGCTCGTCGGTTCGCCCACGCGCCCTAAGCCTCCAGGTACGACCGAGCGTGCCAAGCCCATCGTGCGGGGCGATCGCTCCAATGGGGGTGCCAATGCTCCGGGTAAACCTGCACCTCCCACCAAGCCCAAGCTAGAACTCGTCGGCCCGCCTATTCGAGCCAAAGACGTTCGTAAAGTTGCGGAGAAACCCGAAAAGCCCGTTACTCGATTAGACGCGCCTCAGCAGGATGAAGCGGCAACAGCAGCTGATTTCCCGATGCTGGCCGACGCGCCAAAGCGGCCAGCACGCAGTCTTGCCTCCCCGCGTCGCAAGCCAGCGGCTGCGGTTGAAGACGATATGGCTGCCCTGATGCGGCCTCCGTCTCGCTTGCAGGCGAAGAAAAAGCGGCGACGCGGTTCACAAGAGGATGGGGACGAGAACCTCGAAGTCGTTGATACTGCTGTCAGTGCTGCGAAGCAGGCCGAGCTAGATGCATTGAAGCCGCTTCCGCGCCCGACAGCCAAGCCTCCTTCGACTCACATTCCTAAGCCGCCTCCAGCGGCAGCTAAGCGGCGGCCCAAGCCTCAAACGGCGGCTCAGCGGGCCTCGGCTAAGGCGGCTCGACAGGTTGAAGTCGAAGAAGCGAAGCCAGAACTGCTGGAATTGGAAGGTACGCTGACGGTTCAGGAATTGGCCGATCGCCTGCACGTTCCCGGTGCTGAGATCATCAAGATTTTGTTTTTGAAAGGCTTGATGGTCAACGTGAACCAGACCCTCGACATCCCCACGATCGAGACCGTGGCGGAAGAGTTGGAGGTGGCGATCGAGCTGAAGGACGAAGAAGCGGCAGCGAAGAAGACCGAGATGCTCGATCTCGACGATATCGAGCACTTGACGCTACGTCCGCCCGTCGTCACGATTATGGGTCACGTCGATCACGGCAAAACCACCCTGCTCGACTCCATTCGAGAGACCAAGGTGGCTTCGGGAGAGGCAGGTGGGATCACTCAGCACATCGGCGCTTATCACGTCGATTTGGAGCACGATGGTGACTCAAAACGAGTGGTCTTTTTGGACACGCCGGGGCACGAAGCTTTCACTGCCATGCGCGCCCGAGGAGCGAAAGTCACTGACATTGCCGTTCTGGTCGTGGCTGCCGACGACGGCGTACAGCCGCAGACCCTAGAGGCTATCAGTCACGCAAAGGCGGCTGAGGTGCCGATTGTGGTTGCCGTGAACAAAATCGACAAAGACACGGCCAATCCCGATCGCGTCAAGCAAGAACTGGCCGAACGCGGGTTGATGCCGGAGGAATGGGGCGGCGATACCCCGATGGTGGGTGTCAGCGCTTTGGCCAGGCAAAATCTCGACGAGCTGTTGGAGATGCTGCTGTTGGTGGCTGAAGTTGCTGAGCTGCAAGCTAATCCCGACCGCCCAGCAAAAGGCACGGTGGTGGAGGCCAACCTCGACAAAGCTCGCGGGCCGGTAGCGACGATGCTGGTGCAAAACGGCACGCTGCGAGTTGGCGACACGATCGTGGCGGGTTCGACCCTCGGGCGCGTGCGAGCAATGATCGACGATCGCGGTCAGCGCGTGACGGAGGCCGGGCCTTCGTCGGCGGTGGAAATTTTGGGTATGAACGACGTTCCCGCTGCGGGTGACGAGTTCGATGCCTATATCGACGAGAAAGAAGCGCGTCAAGTGGCCGACCAGCGGACTAGCGAGCAGCGTCAAACCCGCTTGCAGCAAGCGATGGCATCGCGCCGCGTCAGTTTGGGCAGCTTGTCCGCTCAAGCTCAAG
>JBCBTL010000387.1:0-3616 GCA_039818705.1 Cyanobacteria bacterium J06639_1 | reverse complement strand
GGCGCGGGGCGAGCATCCTCAATCTTACGTGCCCAACGGCTCAGAAGTAGGCAGCGAGAAGTACGAGTACAAGCTGACGTGGCTGCAAACGCTGCGGGCGTATTTGGAAGCGCGATCGACGGCTGGAAATCCCGTGTCTTTAATTTGCGGGGATTTCAACGTAGCGCTGGAAGACCGCGATATCTACAACCCCGACGGTAAGGAAACTCACATCATGTCTTCCCCCGTCGAGCGAGAGGCATTGCGATCGGTGGTGCTGGATTTAGAGTTTCGGGATGCGTTTCGCAAATTCGAGGCGGACGGCGGCCACTTTAGCTGGTGGGATTATCGGCGGGGTGGATTCGCGCGCAATCGCGGCTGGCGTATCGACCATCATTACCTTGCTCCCAATCTGTACGATCGCGCCACCACCTGCACCATCGACCGCGAGCCGCGCGGCTGGGAAAAACCGAGCGACCACACCCCAGTCATCGTCGAGTTAGCTGAAGCTTGATAAGGCTGAAACTAATCATGTTGAAAAATCTTAAAGCGCTTGCAGCTAGAATCGAGTCGCTGGAGTAATCTTGCGAGCCAGTACTAATGGAGGCAAGACTTCTAAAGTCTGACAACACCGACCCATACGTTTCTGCTGGAATGAAAAGCTATTCCTTCCAGACATCAGCGGTTCTTCCTCTACGGCTCTAACTTTATCCGGGAAAGAAGCTGTATTGTAATTTTTGACTGACTCCGACAAGGCTATCTCCCGAGTGCAGGCAAGCAAACTGACATCGAGAGCTTCACGGATACATGAAAAAATATTGCGTACAAAGTCAAATCTTCTGGGCTCGCAATTATTGCCAAGCAACGTGAGTTAGCAATCGTTCTAGTACTTGCACTCCTCTTAACTGGTTTGATAAGGGCAAGTGACCTTTTGGAGCGCTCTTACTCCAGTTAAATTCACCTGGATAGCGCGTCCACGAGATGCCCTTTTTCCAACCGATTTCCGGCCAAAATCGCTCCCAGTTTTTGCCTACGCCTAGCCATATTTTTCTCTGTACGGAGAAGCCAAATTTCCCGTCGGAGTATTGTAACCAAAGCTCGTCGAGAGCCTTTAGAGCATCCGCTGGAATTTTGCTGACTTCTGAAAAATATAACCATCCTCGCTTCGCGGCGGCGACTCCGGCCAATTCGCAAAGCTTCTGATTGGTCAGGCGATCGGCTTCCTCAAAATCTTCTGCAGCCAGCAATAACTGCACGTCCGAAAAATCACTATCTTTCTGCGTCATGTCAAACCAACAGGCCGGATAATGTCGAAATTGTTATGTTGCGAAACATTTCGACAGATTCATGTATTCAGTATCCCTCATTCAGGGCGATCGCAGGAAGTAAATGTCCCAAAATCCTACAGTACAAAAAAATATACACATCCCGCCAAATAGATCGCGTTGACAGATACCAGTAAGCTGCGACCAACTCGCGATCGCACCGCTCCAAACAAGTAAACCGACAGCACCAACACCGACAGCAGTTCCAAAGGCGCCAAGATGCTGCCGTAGTGCTCGGGATCCCAGTACGAAACCGGGCTGATAAAGCGATAGTCGCTCAGCGGAAAGAAATGTCGGTGCGCGTCCGCATTGTGAACCGGAAAGTCAAAGAGAACGTGCGACATCATGCTGCCGAAGAAGGCAATCCAGGCTCTAGCTTTACGTCGAAACGCGATCGCTAGTCCCAACCCGATCAGCGGCATCGCGTGAAACGGAGCCAGTAAATCCTGTACCCATCCCTGAAAGTACAAATCCCGCCAGATATAGCTGTCCGATAAACCCGCGAGTTTGGCGATCGCGTAGAAGACAAACATCGGCAGGTCGGGAGCGATCGCCCCCAAAAAGACCGGAAGGCGATCGCGATCGTTCTGCTTGCCCCACATCGCGAGGTTGTAAATGGCGTGGCTGGGCGTATTCATCGCGAATCCCTCGAACGCACGTCCCCATTGTGATGCCTCACCTCCAAAAAGAAACCCCCAACCCGCGAGGGGCTGGGGGAAGAGAAGTCTCACGACAGCTAGAAAGCTAGAAGGTCGCTAGCTTATCCGTACTGTGCCGCCGTTGAAGCAATTAGGAAGGCTGCGTACGTCAATACGTAACCGACCGTAAAGTGAGCCAGACCGACCAAGCGACCTTGGACGATGGACATCGCCACCGGCTTGTCCTTCCAACGCACCAAGTTCGCCAGGGGAGTACGCTCGTGCGCCCACACCAGCGTCTCGATCAGCTCTTGCCAGTAACCGCGCCAGGAGATCAAGAACATGAAGCCCGTCGCCCACACGAGGTGACCGAACAGGAACATCCAAGCCCAAACAGCCAAGTTGTTCATGCCGTAGGGGTTGTAGCCATTGATCAACTGCGCCGAGTTCAACCACAGGTAATCCCGCAGCCAACCCATAATCGTCACCGAAGACTCGTTGAACTGAGCGACGTTACCGCTCCAAATGCCCAACTGTTTCCAGTGCCAGTAGAAGGTCACCCAGCCGATCGTGTTCAGCATCCAGAACATGGCGAGGTAGAACGCATCCCAAGCCGAGATGTCGCACGTACCGCCACGGCCAGGACCGTCGCAAGGGAAGCTGAAGCCGAAGTCCTTCTTGTCGGGCATCAGCTTAGAACCGCGAGCATCCAACGCACCCTTGACCAAAATCAAAGTGGTGGTGTGCAGTCCCAACGCGATCGCGTGGTGAATCAAGAAGTCACCAGGGCCGATGGGCAAGAAGAGAGACCCATTGGGGTTGTTGATCGCTTCCATCCATCCGGGCAACCAAACGCCATTCGCAGCAGCAGACGCAGCGCTGTCAGCATTCGCCAACAACACGTCCATGCCGTAGATGGCCTTACCCTGAGCCGCCTGAATGAACTGGGCGAACACGGGTTCGATCAAGATTTGCTTCTCAGGGGTACCGAACGCCTGCATCACGTCGTTATGGACGTACAGACCCAAGGTGTGGAACCCGAGGAACAGAGACACCCAGCTCAAGTGCGAGATGATCGCCTCTTTATGATCGAGGATGCGAGCCAACACGTTGTTCTCATTCGCAGCCGGATCGTAATCCCGCACGAAGAAGATCGCACCGTGGGCAAACGCACCGACCATCAAGAACCCAGCGATGTACTGGTGGTGGGTGTAGAGCGCCGCTTCCGTAGTGTGATCGGTCGCCATAAAGACGTAAGGCGGCAGCGCATACATGTGCTGTGCCACCAAAGAGGTGATCACGCCCAAGCTAGCCAGCGCCAAACCGAGCTGGAAGTGCAGCGAGTTGTTGATGGTGTCGTACAGACCCGTGTGGCCGCGACCAAGATCGCCAGGAGTGCCTTCCGGGGGAGTGTGCGCCGCCAAAATCTCGCGAATGCTGTGACCGATACCAAAGTTGGTGCGGTACATGTGACCGGCCACGATGAAGATCACCGCGATCGCCAGGTGGTGGTGAGCCATATCGGTCAACCACAAGGACTCGGTCTGAGGATGGAATCCACCCAAGAAGGTCAGGATTGCAGTCCCCGCGCCTTCCGACGTACCAAACACGTGGCTTGCCGTATCGGGATTCGCCGCGTAGACGCCCCAGTTCAAAGACCAGAACGGAGCCAAG
>JBCBTL010000386.1:0-3618 GCA_039818705.1 Cyanobacteria bacterium J06639_1 | reverse complement strand
ATTCACGCCTTCGATACTTACAAGCTATTTTTGACCGAACTCGAAGCGCGATCGCGAGAATTAGGACTCGATCGCTTCGTGTGCACTCACTGCGCGGACATGCGAACCATCCCCGAGCGATTTCAAAACATCGATTTGCTGTGGTCGGAGGGGGCGGCCTACAGCATCGGGTTCGAGCATGCGCTGACGAGTTGGACGCGTGCCGTGAAGCCAGGGGGATTTGTGGTGGTTAGCGAACTGTGTTGGTCGAGCGATCGCCCTCCCGCCCCAGTCAAAGACTTTTTCCGCTCCGAATATCCCGCCATGAAGTCTGTTGAAGCCAATCTCGCTTTGGCAGAAAAGGCTGGGTATCGAGTGTTGGCGACTCACGCGCTACCTTCGTCGGCTTGGACGGAGGGGTTTTACGACGTGCTGAAACCGCGCGCTCGCAAACTGCTCGCCCATCCTGACGATGAGGTGAAAGCTTACGCTCGGCACATGACGACCGAAATTGAAATGTTCGAGCGCTCGGAAGGCAGCTATGGCTACACGTTTTTCGTTCTGCAAACGGCGGCAAGCTGAATGATTTACGAGACGGTGCAGGACGCGATCGCCGCTGGAGAGTCTCAGTCGGTCGAGTTCAAACAGCAGCTTTCGAGCGATCGCCAACTGTCCAAAGCTTTGAGCGCACTAGCAAATTCGGGTGGCGGCTGGTTCGTGGTTGGCGTGAGCGATGCTGGAGAGTTCCTCGGGCTTTCTGATGTTGAGTTGGAAAGAACGAGCGATCGTATTCTCTCCGCCGCTGCATTTGCCATCGACCCGCCTTTGTCAGTTGAGATCGAGCGGGTTGAACGGTACGGAAAAACCGCGATCGCCGCTCGCATTCCCGATTCGCCCCACAAGCCGCATTACGTCCTCGAAAACGGCGATCGCGCGGGCGTTTTCGTGCGCCAAAATGCCGCTAGCGTTCCGGCGGGGGCGGACATGGTGAAAGCGTTGAAATTTCGCCAGCCGAACGATCGCGTTCCCGTGCAGCTAGGCAAAATCGAGCGGGTTTGGGTGGAGTGTTTGCGCGATCGCGATCGCATCACCATCAAACAGTTTTGCAAGATCGCCAACGTGTCTCAAAGACGAGCCCATCGGATGGCGGTGGAGCTAGTGAATGCCGGAATTTTGAATGTATTTCAGCACGATCGCGACACGTATTACGCTCTCAATCGCGACTCAGTTCGCCACCTGCTGACAGAACGCTAAAACCTCTGAAAACTGGGACGTTTGTTTGGGGTAATCGATGGCGGGACGGGCGATCGCGATCGATTTCACTCCCAATTCTCGCGCGACCGCTTGTTTGATATCTAATCCTCCTTCTTTGCCTGCCGCTTTGGTAACGACCGTATCGATATCGAGCGATCGCCATAGCTTTAATTCATTTTGGCGAGTGGAGGGAAGTTGCTGCTCGACTAGACGATCGGGAGGGAAGCCAGCGGCGATCGCGGCCTCGCGGCTGGAGCGAGTGGGCAAAATTCTGGCGAATAGATGCGATCGTTCGTGCCAATCGCGAAAGAGTGACAGCGTTTTGATGCCCGTTGTCAGCAAAACTCGTCGGTTTTCTAAGTAGTGAGGGTGCAGCAACTCGCCGAAGGTATCTAGCAGAATCGTTTCCGGTCTGAGGGAGATGGCAGGACGTTCGTATCGCAAATAAGGGATAAAGAGTTCGCGCGCAGTCGCGGTCGCCAAACGCGAAATCTGCGTCGCGAAGGGATGAGACGCATCGACGATCGCGGCAATGTGGCGATCTGTTGCCCAAGCGATCGCGGTATCCTGCGTTAGGACAATGCTTTCAACCCGTCCGGCCAACTCGCGATATCGCCCTGTCGCTCGGGATGTCGTGACTGTGGCAATCCAGCTCAACCCTTCGGCGGAGAGGAGAGAGGCGATCGCGACTCCCTCACTCGTGCCGCCGACAATCCAGATAGGTTGCACGCCGACTGGGTTTGAGTTTACGAGGCGATCGCGGTGGGTTGGCTCTTGGGCATGTTGCGGCGCTCTAGCACCTGGTCGAGGATGCCGTAATCTTTGGCTTCGCTGGGAGCCATGAAGAAATCGCGATCGGTGTCTCGCTCGATGCGTTCGAGGGGCTGTCCGGTGCGGTTGGCCATGATGTCGTTCATTTGCTGTTTGATGAACGCCATCTCTTTGGCTTGAATCTCGATATCGGTGGCTTGACCGCGCGCCCCACCCAACGGCTGGTGGATCATGATGCGGGCGTTGGGGAGTGCCATGCGCTTGCCCTCAGCTCCCGCGCAGAGCAAGAACGCCCCCATGCTGGCGGCCAACCCCATGCAAATGGTGGCAACGTCAGGCTGAACGTGCTGCATAGTGTCGTAGATGCCCATGCCCGCGTAGACGGAACCGCCGGGGCTGTTGATGTAGAGAAAGATATCTTTTTCAGGATCTTCGGCTTCGAGGAACAGCATTTGGGCGATCGCCAAGTTCGCGACTTCGTCGTCAATTTCCTTGCCCAGGAAGATGATGCGATCGCGGAGCAGACGCGAGTAAATATCGAACGCTTTTTCGCCGCGACTGGACTGCTCGATGACGGTGGGAACGACGCTAGCGATGGGGGTGCGAGGCATCATGTCAAACTCCTGCAAAAACTCGGGTCGAACGGACGAACGCGAGACAAACTTGAATTCGAGATCGCTCGCTGCGAGCCGCGAAACTTCTCTCTACGATAGCGGATGGGAAACCTCGCGGCGATCGCGCCAGTCGTGGAACTTGCTGCATTCTGGACAGACGTGAGCGATTCGAACATCGGACGAGGGTTGAGAGCTGGAGCGATCGCCGCGATCGTATGGGCGAGCGGCGATGCAGTTCGCGCGAATCCGTTCGAGCTGTTTCGAGGCTCTCCAGACGGACAGGTTCCAGCAGAGCAGGGCGTACTGTTGCTGGGCGCATTGGACGAGTCGGGGCGACCGGCGATCGCTTCTGAAACGGGATTTCCTGGCGGTGTTGCGGTCGATACGGGTGCGGGAAATGCAATTTACGCGGGGTATTTCAACTACAACCCGCTAGCCGATACCTTTATCAACTCGGAGTTTCCTCCCCTCGATCGCCAGATGGGATTTGCCGTCGAATTTCAGGTCAGTCTCGATCGCAGCACCCAAAACCGAGGCGATCGCGCGGGGTTGAGCCTTACCGTTATTTCAGAAGACACGCTCGGGATCGAACTCGGGTTCGAGCCAGACGCAATTTTCGCGCAGTCCGCAATTTTCGACCGGGCTGAAGCAGTGGCGGTTAACACTCAAGTATTGCGAAATTACGAACTGAGAGTGGAAGGCGATCGCTATCAGCTTTTTGCCAGTGACGAACTCATCCTGTCCGGCCAACTCCGCAGTTACTTTTTCAATCCGCGCAGAAATACTCCTCCCCTTCTTTTCGACCCGTACACTACCCCAGGCTTTGTCTTTTTGGGCGACAATACCAGCAGCGAGAGCGCAATGTTCGTATTGACTGGAATAAACATTGAAAATGACGGCTCTTAAAGCCTTCCTCGATGCCCGCAGTAGGTCTGAAAAGGCTAGTGCAGCAATCGTACTCTCAAAAGAGTATGGTGATTTTTTCGATCCAGATTTTTCG
>JBCBTL010000385.1:0-3618 GCA_039818705.1 Cyanobacteria bacterium J06639_1 | reverse complement strand
TTCACCAATACGCTGGCGCTGCGTACCGATTTGTCAGGGCTCACCAGTTTTCGAGAGGTGTTGGAGCGGGTGCGGACGGTGGCGCTCGAAGCCTACACCCATCAAGATTTGCCCTTCGAGCAACTGGTGGAGACGTTGCCCGTCGAGCGTCAGCTCAGCTACAGCCCGGTGTTTCAGGTGATGATTTCGCTGCAAAACACCCCCAAAGCCGAATTGCAGTTGCCAGGGGTGATTCTGTCGCCGGTGGAAACGGAGGTGAAAACCGCCAAGTTCGATCTGAGCTTGCTGATGGAGGAAACCGAAGACGGCATCGCCGCCACTTGGGAATACAACACCGATCTGTTCGATGCCGACACCATCGCTCGGATGGCACGCCATTACCGTGCCCTCTTAAATGCCGCAGTCAGCACTCCCGATCGCGCCTGGAGCGAACTGCCTCTTTACGATGAGGAGGAATGCGATCGCCTCCTCCAGCTCGGTCAAAGTCAGAGTTTGAATGACGTTCCTACTGGCGGACTGCACGAGTGGTTCGAGCGTCAAGCCGCGCAAACTCCCGATGCTATTGCCGTGTCGGACGAAGGGCGATCGCTCACGTACAGCCAGCTCGATCGCCAAGCTAATTGGGTTGCCCATCATCTCGTCCATTTGGGAGTCGGTACAGACCAACTCGTGGCGCTCTGCGTCGTTCGCTCTGTTGACATGCTGGTAGGGATGCTCGCCATTCTCAAGGCTGGCGGCGCTTACGTTCCGCTCGATCCCACGTATCCCGCCGAGCGACTGGAATTTATGCTGCAAGATTCTGGGGCGGCGATCGCGGTAACGCAGTCGCATCTGCTGGGGAATCTGCCGGTGGGTGATGCTCGCGTGGTGATTTTGGACGATGAGGCTGAGGCGATCGCGTCCGATAGCGAAATCTCTTTGCCCGCAACGATCCATCCTCAGCAGTTGGCCTACCAGATTTACACGTCTGGCTCCACCGGAAAGCCCAAGGGCGTGCAAATTTCTCACGCCGCTGTGGTTAACTTTTTGGCGGCGATGCAGCGGGAGTTGCAGCTTGCCTCTAGCGATATTTTGCTGTCGGTGACGACGCTCTCGTTCGATATTGCCGCGCTGGAACTGTTCTTGCCGCTGACGATTGGGGCACAGGTGGCGATCGCCGATCGCGACGTGGCTGCGGACGGCGTGCAGTTAGGTCAACTCGTAGCCTCCAGTCAAGCAACCGTAATGCAGGCAACCCCCGCCACTTGGCAAATGTTGCTGGATGCAGGGTGGACGGGTGGCGATCGCCTGAAAGTCCTATGTGGTGGCGAAGCGCTGCCCTTGCCGCTGGCTCGCGCCCTCAGTCAATCCTGTCGGGAGTTATTGAATCTGTACGGCCCCACGGAAGCAACGATTTGGACCGCATTCGAGCGGATCGAGCCGGATGTGGACTCGGTTACCCTCGGTCGATCGTTGGGGAATACGCAGCTTTACGTGCTCGATCGCAGCGGTCAATTAGCGCCTTTGGGCGTTCCGGGCGAACTGCACGTCGGGGGCGCGGGATTGGCGCGAGGCTATTTCAACCGCCCCGATCTCACCGCCGATCGCTTCTGTCCCGACCCATTTAGTTCGGAACCGGGGGCGAGACTCTACAAAACGGGCGATCTTGCTAGATATCAGCGCGACGGCAGCCTAGAGTTCCTCGGACGCATCGATAACCAGATCAAGCTGCGCGGTTTCCGCATCGAACTGGGTGAAATTGAATCTTGTTTATTGACAGCATCTGACGTGCGTTCGGCGGTTGCGATCGTGCGGGAAGATCGCGAAGGCGATCGCCGCTTGGTAGCCTACGTCATCCTTGAATCTGCTGCTGACGCACCGTCTCAGACAGAAAACGAACGAATCGCAGTGTGGCGGCAACACCTACACGCGCAGCTCCCCGCTTACATGGTGCCGTCCTCCTTTGTGATTTTGGCGGAGTATCCCCTCACCCCCAACGGCAAGGTGAATCGGAAGGCGTTCCCCGCACCCCAAGCGATCGCCTCACAGCCGGAAGACACGATCGCCCCGGAAACCCCGACTCAGTCAAAACTTGCGGATATCTGGGTGCAAATTCTCGATCTCGATCGCGTTAGCATTCACGACTCGTTCTTCGATTTGGGCGGTCATTCTCTGCTCGCCACCCAAGTCATCTCTCGCATTCGCACTGAATTTGAGGTGGAGTTACCGCTGCGATTGCTGTTTGCCACGCCCACGATTGCGGCGATCGCGACCCAGCTCGATCGCTTATTAGATTCAGGTGAAGCAGGAGCAGCGACGGCAATTCCGACCGTACCTCGCGATCGCCCGCTGCCGCTTTCACTGGCGCAACAGCGGCTGTGGATTGAAGATCGGCTGTATCCCAACAACCCCGCCTACACGATTCCGACGGCAGTACGACTGACGGGCGACCTCGACCGAGATGTCCTGCAACGCTGCCTCGATGAAGTGGTAAGCCGTCACGAATCCCTGAGGACGACTTTCGGGCTAGAGAACGGAGAGCCTGTCCAAACTATCGCGTCGCCGGAATCATTCGCGATCGCCTATGAAGACTTACGCCAGCTTGATGCCAGCGATCGCGAGTCCGAACTAGAGCGCCACATCAGAGAAGAAAGCTTGCGCTGCTTCGACCTAGAGCGCGGCTCGCTGCTTCACTTAAAACTCTTGCAACTTGGCGATCGCGACTACGTGGCCATCTTGACCACCCACCACATCATTTCGGATGTTTGGTCGATGGGCGTTTTCGTGCGGGAGTTGGCAGCTCTCTACGCCGCTTATTCCTCCGGTTTGCCTTCGCCGTTGCCCGCTCTCCCCATTCAGTACGGCGATTTTGCCGTTTGGCAGCGTCAGCAACTGGACGGCGAGATGTTGCAGGAGCAACTGCAATATTGGCGGCAGCAGCTAGCGGGAAGTTCGTCGCAGACATTGGAGGGCGATCGCCCCCGTCCCGCGCAGCGCAGCTATCGAGGCGGCAGCGAGTCTTTCCAACTTTCCACAGCAGATACATCCGCTCTGAACGAGTTGTGTTTGCAAACCAACACCACGCCGTTTATGCAGGTGATGGCGGCTTTGGCGCTGCTGCTGGCTCGCCACGGGCAAACGCAGGATGTTGTCATCGGGACGGACGTAGCCAATCGCAACCGCACCGAACTGGAAAGCGCGATCGGCTTTTTCGTCAATCTGCTCACCATCCGCACCGACCTATCGGGCAATCCCACCGTCGCGGAGCTGGTGCAGCGGGTGCGCAACACCTCTCTAGATGCCTACGCGAATCAGGACATCCCCTTCTCGCAGTTGGTGGACGAACTCCAGCCCAAACGCAAGGCAGGAAGCACCCCACTATTCCAAGTGCTGTTGGTGTTCCAAAACGTTCCGTTTACCCAAATCGAGCTGCCCGGATTGACCCTCAGTTCGATGGACATTTCCAACCAGCGCGCCAAGTTCGACATCGCACTGTTCGTCAGCGAAACGAGCGCGGGTCTACAAGGCATGTGGCGCTACAGTTCCGACCTGTTTGAAGCCGATACCATCCGCCGATTCTCGCAGCAGCTCTCCACACTCCTGAGTCACTTCGCCCAAGACCCTACATGCCGCATTGAC
>JBCBTL010000384.1:0-3624 GCA_039818705.1 Cyanobacteria bacterium J06639_1 | reverse complement strand
GAGTGAAGACCTGAGTTCCTTCGACGAAGGGAACGTGCTCGCGACGCAGCTCGTGCCACTCAGAGCGAGGGATTTCCTCCACCTCGATATCCACCACGCGATCGCCCTGGTTACGACGAGAGATGAGGATTTGGTTGCGGAGGTTGCGCTCGTCGTCGGAGATAAGGCTGGGCACTGCGTTGGGATAGGAGCCACCCCGCACGTCGGGCGGTAAATCCTCGGGAGGGATCGCAGGGATTTTCTCGCCCGTAGCACCGTCAACCGTGCCGTTTAGAGAGCCGTTAGCGTCGCCGGAAGATAGGCCGACCGAACTGGCGGAATCGAACGCAATCGCATCGGGGTCAGAGACCACAGCCCCCTCGGGAGCCCCGTCGTCGGTCGCCTCGTCGGGGGCGAGGGTGGCATCGATTAATTCCTTCCAATCGCCCACCTGCCACTGAGAGAGAACCGGCCACGTCTCCGCCCAGGAGTTCCCTGCTGCCAGGAAAACCTTGATGGAGGCGATCGCCTTTTCGAGCTGCTGAATGCCGAAAGCCGGGTTACTGGCAAGATATCTCGCGATTTGCGCGCATTCGGCAGGGTATTCGTTCAAGCTTGCCAGCGTGCGCCCCGCACTGGCCGATAGCTCGCCCTTCGCCACCAAATCTCGAACAAGCTCGGGTAACTTCAACAGCCGCAGGAAATTCGACACCACACTTCGAGACGGTGCATCGTCGTTCTCTTCCGCAAGCGTTGTCGCTAACTCAGTCACCGTACTTCCCGTGACATCGAGATAGTCTTGCCAGTTCTGCGCGCGGGCGATGGGGTTGAGGTCTGACCGCTTCTCGTTTTCGTGAACCAACAGCCGTACCATTTCCTCATCGGTTAGGTCTTTCACGCGAAGGGGCATCTCGGCAAACAACTCCTCATCGAGGCTCAGTTCGGCAAATGCATCTCGGCGCTGGTGGCCGAAGCCCAACTGATAGCGATCGCCCACCTTCCGGGCGATCGGAACGTGCAGTAAGCCCCGACTGTCGCGTAGCGTCTCGCGCAGCTCCACGATTGACTCTGCGATCGCGAGGACTTCGCGGGTGTCGGCTCCATCGCGACGCTGCCAGGGGTTATCGTCGATCAGCTCGACTTTCACGTAGTCGTATTGAATGACCTCTTTCACTTGCGGATACCTCCGTTTCACGTGAAACACTTCGGGGTGCAAATGGGCGAATGGGGGAGCGCGTGTAGAACGTCGGCGCTCAGAAGGGTGACTGTTTGCGAAGCTGCGCGAGTCTCCGGTCGATTTCGTTGACGGAGAGACGGCGGCGATATTCGAGTTCTGCTTGACGGTGACGTTCGCACCCGACTCGACCGAGATAGCGACGTTTGACGAGAGAACCATCGCGCCGCGAGAGGAAAATCGGGACGGGCGATCGCCAATACGCCTGCATGAAATGATTGGAATTCGGGACTTTGCAAATCTCAAGGCGAATGCCCTTGGGTGCAACTCCTTTACCCAGAAGGACTCGCCTCATCTTTTCGAGTTGATGGATGAGAGGTTGAATCGAAAGCTGTTCTCTAAATCTAGCTATCGTTTCAAACTCGCCATCAATCTTTTGTGAATCTCTTGTAAATAACTGAGTTTTACTCATGGTACGGAAGGCTCACTAGAATCAGCCAAAAGCTTTCTGTGAAAGTAGTCAGAGCAGCTCGACGACCGAACGGAATAGAACTAAAAAGCCATAACAACACGGGCAAAATAGCTCGTCCTGCTTATGTCAAATACTAGACTTTGAACACTGAACGTGTAAACCGCAAAATGTATTGGAAAAGATTGATAAACCCAGAAATGGATAACATTAAGTGCAGTTTTCACATCACATTCTGGGTATCTCGGATAGTTCAATGAGTCGTTTTCTCGCTTGCGCTTGACGCGCATTCTTGATAGTGGCGATCGCGTCTCGAACGCAATCAGGTATGACGGTCACCGAATCCTCGCGCGGTGGCTCTGGCAACAACTCAGCATCGGACTTAGCGGCAGGAGCGATCGCGGGCGCGGACGCTGACTGGTGTGAAGCCTGAGGCTGAACCGGGAGCTGGTTGGGTTTCCATTGGAGGCGGATCGCACAGGAGAGCCACGCCCCCGGTTTGAGAATGGCAGCGCGATCGCGCTGCTGTAGGAATGCGGCGATCGCATCTTCAACCACTTCAGGGCGATAAGTCTCAACCAACTGAGCGAGCGTATCGCTCCAGTCCTGACCCACCAGCAGCCGAATTCGCTGCGCGAGCTTCTCTCTTGGAGGTTGTTTGTTGATTTTGGAATTTGGGAGCGGCTCAAACTTCTTAGGGGCGATCGCCTGTAATACCTCACTGGGAGAGGGCTGTGGAGATTGGGGAGGCGATTCGGTGTTTTCAGCGGATGGCTCTGACACTGATGGGAACTGGATTACACTGGCCGCGCTGACGAAATCGGGATGCCAGAGGTCTTTATGGCGGTAGAGGGTGGCGAGTGATAGCCCATTGGTGGCGAGTAGGTTCGCCCGCTCTGTGATGCCAGAGGGGAAATTATCGGTGGAGCGATAGGCGGCGACGGCGGCGGTAATGCGATCGCGAGCTGAGGCGCGGCGCAGGTCGTTGGGGGCGGGAGCGTCGTTAACCGTCACGGGCTTCTGAGTGCCGTAAGGGTAGTATTTGCGCTCGACGCATTGCGCCCAATGCTTCGCCCGCTTCTCGATGTCGTGCTTGTGGTTGCAGAACTGCTCGAAGCCGGGACGCGATCGCGCGGTTTCGGCGGTGGCGCGGGCTAACTCGTCACCGCTCTTGTCGTGGAAGACGTAGAGGTGACGGGCGATCGCGCAGAGGAGTTCGTTGGTTTGGCCGCTCTGGTTCCAGCCCTGCTCGATGACGGCTTCGTCGTCTTTGTAGAAATCGCTGGCTTTGCGGCTGCGGGGGTGGTGAAAGGGGAGGAGGTCGGTGCGGTGGCTTGCGGTCTTGATGGCCTTGCGTAGGGCGATCGCGTCTTGGTTGTTGGCGGCGGTCTGCCATTGCACTATGAAGGCTTCGAGGTCGGTGGTGGCGGGTGCGCCGTCGCTGTCGAGGAGGCAGCTTCCCTGCTGCAAGGGGAGGCGATGGGCTTTGTAGAGGGAGATATCGCCTTTCGCTGCCCACTGTTTCACGTTAGGGAATAGCTCTAGCGTTCCTGGCTTGATATCGAAGCCCGCCTGGATGCAGGTCACGTGCAGCAGCGCCGCGAGGCTCCAGGTCTTCACTTTGGTGGGGAGCGGGAAATAGAGGTGGAGGCCGCCGCTGGCGCTGGAGCGGACGAGCAGCGATCGCGTGAGGCCGACGGCCTCGAAACTGGCTCGAAGGCCGTCGAGGGCGCTCGGGTCGCTGTCGGGGTGGTAGTCGCTCCCCCGGTCGATGTCGATGACGGCGTATTGGGTCATGTCGCCGAAGCTGACCCCCAACAGTTGGCGGGGATTCTGCCAGCGACGTAGCAGCGTGGCTGGACTGAGCGGGAAGGTCTTGGTGCGCCTCCAGGCGGGCTGAAGCACCGTATCGGACTCGATGAAGTCCCACGGGTGGAACAGGTTCGCGAACTCCAGCCGCGCGCTCGATGGGCGCTGCGGGGACACTCGCTCGGATAAAGAC
>JBCBTL010000383.1:0-3624 GCA_039818705.1 Cyanobacteria bacterium J06639_1 | reverse complement strand
TTCTCAGCTCGTTCGAGCTCCTCCCAGAGGTCGAGTTCGAGCTGAATCATGACTCGTCCTGCTGCCGCTCCAACCAGTTCACCTGGCGTTTGAGGGCAACGCTCCCCTCCGTCAAATGAAAGCGACCGACTTCAGCCGTTTGGCGATCGCCGTAGAACTGAGTGAATCGGCGCTCGTGCTTCGCGCTCAATTCCACCAGTGCATCGAGACGTTCCTGTTGCGCCGCACTCCCCTCCATCAGCTCGTCAATGCAACTTTGCCGCTCCTCACCAGCGCTTACGAAGTTTTCCCACTGTGGTTGCCAGTCCTCTGTCCGCAGCTGCAAACGCAACGGGCTTGTTCGCAACTGACGCTGAACGGCCAGCATCCCTTCAATCGCCTGTTGAATGTCCCGAGGGGTCATGGTGACTCACTTCGCACGAACTTCACCCGTACTAGAAGCCGTTCGCAAGGTCATTCGACCCGTCCGGCCTTCACCGCATCAAACTCATCCTCGTGCAACGGACAAGGCCGAATCGGACAGTCCAGCTTTGGCCGCTCAATCAGCTCTTGAAATCCCGTCACGGGCTGGCCGAGCCGCTCGGAAAACAGGTTGAGAATGCGAGCGTTCATCTGCTGAATTTGTCGTCGTGACAACCCAAAGCAGTGCATCGGCTCGATCTTCGCAATTAACTCCTGGTCGTGCCAGAGCTGAGCCGATATCGCATGAGGAATGCGCCAGCGCTCGTTCACTTCCCCCGCCGCACTGCGCCCGACCCTATCGCCGTACAGCGTCATCACCGCCAACGTCGTAGTCGGCAGTTCCAGGAACAACTCAGGAGATTCTTTTCCAAGCCGCTCCATGCGGTGACGCTTCTGCGACCGAACCCGCGCCGTCCGATTGCGATAGTACGAGCGTCGGTTGTGACAGTGGCTGTCCTGCCAGCAGTTATCCCCCTGAGGCCCGTGCAGCGATCGCGCCTCCTCAGTAGAGAGTCGCCAACAGAGTTGACAAGCAGGATTGACCGACCGCGCCATCGAACCACCTAGCGACCCAACGTTACCGTCATGCTGACCACAGCGGAAGCTGTAAAACGGAACCAGTGACTCATACTCGCCCGTTGTTGCGAGCCGAAACCTCGCGTTTCTACTGGACAGGACTTAACTGCCCCAGCTCAACGCTGACCGTATCAAACCGACTATCGCCAGGATGATACGAGAGGATTTCTAAGCCGATGGGTTCACCCGTTGTGGAGTCTTTGATCAAGATGACACCATCCCCGAGTTCAGTGCTGATTTGCGCTTTTCGAGGGGATTGCCAGAATACCGTCAGCAACTCTGTTTCGGGTTCGTAGAAAACTTTTACCTGTGCCATATCGGCTCTCCCTCTTTAATCGCATCAGTTTGATAAGCCGTAATTAAAAATCCATCTCCATTCAAGCGCCTTGCCACAGCCACAACCCAACGCTTCTGCTGGCGAGACCGGTAAAACAGCAATACGTCTCGATCTCGGCTACTGCGACGAATTTCATCGGGGTCCGCGAGGGCTTGTCGAACGAGACTTTCGAGCTCGGCAATGTCGGGATGCTTAGCAATGAGCCGTTGCCAGTAGCTTTCAGAAGTTCTGACGGCGAACTCAAGCGGGGTAAGGACTTCAAATCTCATTCATCCCCCCTCGATTCCAAAAGCCTCGATCGGCTCATGCCTTTCATTTTCGAGGGAAATCCCAACGCCCCCACCAGCTCCGCAGCGTGTTGACAGACACGCTCGACTGAGTGAGCCATCGACCCTTGATGCGGCCACTTTATGGTTCCAATGATAGCGCCAGAGTCAGGGAATCTGTCAATAATCGTAGTTAATCGTAGTCACGATAATCGATAATTATCGCGACCTAAAAAATCACAAAAAATCCAAGCTCAGGTTCTCTGTTGTGTGTGACACCATATTTTTGCCGCTGCGGCAGGATTATGGTGTCATAGTCCGGATTTAGCATTATCAGTCTCCATCTCCAACCGCACTTGCCTTGCACCATTCGTGAGTTCAAGCTTTGCGGTAGGCATCTTCCAGCTCGCAAGCTACTCTGGCTCTGAAACTTTGCTCCTGCCTGAGCTGAGAACACATCTGCGTTGGGGGGAGCAAAGCCTGCCAGATTGGGGTTTGCTGCTACCTCGATGAAACCAACGCTGAGGCTGGAACGTCCTTCTAAAGAGGATCTCAGGTGCCAGCGAAAAGAGTCACTTGGTTCAGGCATGGCTCTAATCTATCTTCAAGACAACCCTCAACTCCCGCCCTCGGAGATTTTCGGCAATTCTAAACTGACAAATACTATTTTCGGCAAGATTATGGTGACACCGTATTTCCTATCAGATACTTAAAAACCGTACTGAGGGCGTTTCAGTACGGCAAACGGCAAAATTATGGTGTCAGCAGCGGCAATAATATAGTGTCAATCACATGGCTTGGTGCGGCTTGCTATTCGGTTTGTTGGTTGCTTCAGGCCGCTTGGGAGTTGGACACGCCACTTCTTGAAGCACCTTTACAATACCGCATTGACGTTTCGTTGTCTACTGCGCGATCGCTCTCAAATGTGGAAACGGTTCAGCCGTCGAGCCCTCGATAGTTTGCTGTCAATGACAGGAGTGATGGCGTGCGGCGAGAGTTAACTGCCGGGCTAATCGGAGGCGGGTAAGTTGTCGGGATCGAAGCCCTGCGATCGCAAAAACTGGGCCAGGCGAGCGGCCCGTTGTTCTGCGAGTTTCTCGTTTCGTTCGGCGGCCTCAGCTCGTTCAGTGGCCAGTACCAGCTGTTCGTGCATCGTCGGGTAGGCTTCCCCATTCAAGTCGTACCAACCCAACACTTCACGGTTATATGGATCGGGTGACTGAGTACAGCGACCCAGTCCTAATCCAATCTCCGGCATCCCATACGGTTCGCCTTGCTGCAACTGGTAGCGATCGCTTTCTAACTTGTAGATCTCTAAGGGCTCGTGTCGGTCCCGCTGCCAAAACGTCGGGTTGTAGATGACGTAGTACTTGACTCCCAAGCTCTGATAGATAGAAAGCTTGTCATCGTATTCGCCCCCCTTGGTCTCGGAGACAACTTCCAACACGAACTGAGGGATGACTTGCTCTTTCCAGGTGAAGTAACTTTTGCGGGACTTGCCGTCCTTACGACGCTTCACCCCTACGCTTAAGAAACCATCGGGCACGATCGATAGCGTTTTGCCTTTGTCTGAGGGGTAATACAGCGCCATATCGACACCGAAATACCAGTCCTCGCGGGTTCTCCAAAGATACTCCAACACGAACAGCAGCACGTTAGGGACGAAATTCTGGTCTTCGTTATCCACAGGGGTCTCGTCGGAACCGGGCAGGTCGTCGATGTTGGGGGGAGTCGTGAGGTCGAGTTGGAGCACGAGCGTACCTCGGGGGCGCTACGGCTGGCTTGGCTTTAGTCTAGGCGATTGCCCGGAGCTTTGAGTGGATTGGCGATCGAGGCAAAGTCTTAATTTCTAGAACTGTCTCTACAAACGGGTTAGAGGGCCATACGATCGCTTTTTTGCATGACCTCGCTACGGGGAATCGTTCGGGGGGAGAGAGTCCGGATCGATGCCTAACTCCCGCAGCTTTGCAGCTAACACGTCAG
>JBCBTL010000382.1:0-3627 GCA_039818705.1 Cyanobacteria bacterium J06639_1 | reverse complement strand
GGCAAGCCAGCTCCACCTCTGAGGTGCAGATGCTGGCCGTGCAAGCCGACGGGCGCAAGAAGCCCCTGGATACGATCGCGCGCGAAACGGTGACGCAGCTCCACGGCTCGCCTTCCTATCGCACGCCGGACGGCGAAAAACTGGATTCAACGACTACCTTTCTGTCGCTGTGGTTCAACGATCGCGACTGGAACCGAGAGCCGCTCATCCTACTCAACTACCGCCCGCTCAAAGCGGAAGCGGGGCTGAACGAAGAGCAAAAGTACTTCAGCTTTTCGGAGTTGATGCAGTCGGATTTACCCAAGCTGTTCGGGCAAGCGCGCCAACAGCAAGCCTCGGGAGCGGATTTGAGCCGGAGCGATCGCGAAACCCTCACGGTGGCCGATCGCATGTCGCTGATGCTGGACACGGTGGCAAATCGGGGGGCGATCTCCCTCGTTCCCCATCCGACGGATATCAAAGGAGCGTGGACGAGTCTCGATGATGCGAGCGAGCTGTATTCATCTGACGTGGCTGCTGGTCTGGCGGCTGACTTCGACGCGATGGAATCGGCATATCTCGATCGCGGTACACCCGAGAGCATCAACGAATCCGCTCGCGAGCTTCATCAGCGGTTGCAACAGCTCAGTCCGGGGATTTACCCGAGCGATCGCGCTTTGAGTCGAGAAGTCTTTTTCAATCGCTTTCACGCATTCGGCAAGGCTTGGCACGTCTACGCGATCGCCTTTGCCGGAATGCTAGTCGTCACGCTGATGGAGCTGACGAACTGGTACTGGCTGCCGATGGGCGCGTTTTCGGCGGGGTTGGGAATTCAGATTTACGGATTTGCGCTGCGAATCGCGATCGCCGATCGCCCCCCGGTCACGAACATGTACGAATCGGTGGTGTGGGTGGGCTTACCTCGCGGCATTGGCGATGGCCTTCGAGCTGCGCACGCGCGCTAGATATTACTTGCTAGCCGCCGCTCCTCTCGCCATTTCCGCCCTCATCCTGGCTGACAGCCTCCCCGCTGTCTTAGATGCGAGCATTCAGCCTCTCGTCCCCGTATTGCGGGATAACTTCTGGCTGAGTATTCACGTCCCGACTATTACTCTCAGCTACGCCTGTTTCGCCCTCGCGATGGGACTCGGACACATCATCCTCGGACACTACCTCTTCGCGCCGGGACAAACGCGCCGACTGCAAACCCTCTCCAAACTCAACTACAGCGTTTTGCAAGTGGGCGTTCTGCTCCTCGCTGCCGGAATTATTTTGGGCGGAATTTGGGCGCACTTCTCCTGGGGTCGCTTTTGGGGCTGGGATCCGAAAGAAACGTGGGCGGCGATCGCGCTCCTCTGCTATCTCGCCCCGCTCCACGGTCGCTTCGTGGGTTGGGTGGATCGCTTCGGCATGGCGGTTGCCAGCGTCGTGTCGTTTAATGCCGTGCTGATGGCCTGGTACGGCGTGAATTTCGTTCTCGGTCAGGGACTCCACAGCTACGGCTTCGGCACGGGCGGGTCGAGCTGGATTGCCGCGACCGTGGGGCTGGATTTAGTCTTCGTGGCAGTGACGGCACTGCGATATCAACGCGATCGCTCTCAAACTTCGATCGCGCGTCCCACCCGCGACGCGATGGAGACTCCAGACGGCATCGGGATCGAGGCAGAACCGGCGGCGTAGGCGATTGCCTCTCGCAGTGATGTCAATTGGTTGCGATCGGGCGATCGCTAGCCAGCCACGGGCGGATAATGGAGGTGAGGACGGTAAGCAGAGGAGGTATCTGTCATGCTCGTCCACCTCAATTCCCATGTCATTCCCGAGCGTGCGGTCAGCGAATGGTTGCTGCAAATGGCCGTTTTCGGGCTAGCGATCGCCCTGACGCTGTGCGCTCTAGCCCTACCCGTTATCTAACTCGCGCGACTCAACGTGGCTTTAGCCGGTTTGACGCGCTCTCTGCTCGCGAGCGAGATTGAAAGTGCGTCGGATGTTGCGACACGAGGAGACATTTCCATGCACCCCACCAAAAAGAGCATTAAATCATCAGCGGAAAAGAAACCTCTCATTCCGCCTGTCGTCAGCGTCGATGCCAGCACGTTGCTGCTCGTGTGTGCGGCAGTGCTGTTCGTGCCCCTACTACTTGTCGGCTTCATCAGCTTATGACCGTTGCCAATGACGATCGCTCGCCGGGAAGCCACTCAACCGCAGTGGCGAGCAAACGGCGATCGCTCCTCGCCACTCCCATTTCCGCCGAAGCATTTGCCCCCTTCGGCCAGCTCGTCGAACCTACCCCAGACGGCCAGCCGTTTGGCGCTGATGACGCGCAGCTTGCCATAGACCGGGGTACGCCGCGCTTTTACATCATGCGATTGCACCATCGCGATCGCCGCTTTCACCGCATCACTCGCCACCGGCAATGCACCCAATGTTTGGGATCGCTCGGGGGAGAGCCTTGGTATTTGGCGGTCGCGCCTCCTTCACAGGGCGATCGCCCACATCTGGACTTACTCCAGGCGTTTGCCATTCCGGGAACCTGTTTCGTCAAGCTCCACGTCGGCACGTGGCACGCGGGGCCGTATTTCGATGCTGAAACCGCTGACTTTTACAATCTCGAACTGAGCGACACCAACATCGCCGACCACCAGACGTTCGATCTGCGACAGCATTGCAGTCTGCAAGTGGACATCATTCCGCCGCCAGCGTCGGCCTGACGCGATCGGCGACTTCGCGCAAATCGATACGTCAGCCTTTCCGCTGAGTATATTGCGATACATAAAAATATTTAGCTCAAGCTAACTTCGCGTCACCTTTACACTCCGTGTAAACCCGATATCTTTTTTGGGAACTATAAGCATTATCCGCTCTAGGATGCCAGGGATGCTAATGAACCCAAGTCGTGACGTGCGAGCTGCACAGTTCAACCCGGCAGTACTCTTGAAAGATTTGCGCGTAGCCCAGGGATGTCGCTACGTAGATATCGTGAGTGGCTCGACCTCTTGGCAGGTATATGTCGAGCGAGGCAAGCTGAGCTACGTATCGCATTCGGTAGAGTACGTGCTGGCGCGCATTCAGCACCACCTGCACGTGTTGGGCTTAAGTGGGGCGATCGCAGCCTGTAAAGACGAAGCTCTCATTCGCGCGCGCCTGTCGCTCGATACCCTCGCGTGCGGCATTGAGATGAGCGATCGCATTTTGACCTTTTTGTTTTCTCAGCGGCTTTTGGAAGCGAAACAAACCAAAGAAATCGCGGAACTCGTCACGCGGGAAGCATTAGAATCGCTGCTGTGTATTACCAGTGGAACCTATACGTTAAAAGAACAGACCCTCGATATCGATACGGGCTGTAGTTTGGATATTATCGACACGATCGCCGCTGCCGAGAAGAGATTAGCTAAGTGGCGATCGTTTGCGCCTGTATTGTGGTCGCCTTACCAAAGACCACGCATCAGCGAAACGAACACGACTGATGCTTCTGCCGCAAATTATCAGCTTTCGCCGCAAATGCGTCGCCAGTTAGAACCTATTTTGAAAGGCTACACGCTGCGGCAGTTGGCGATCGTCCTCAAACAGGACGAGCAAAAAATTGCGCAATTTCTTTATCCCCACATCCTCAATAACAGCATTGCTTTAGACGATCCTCCCGCTCCTTAC
>JBCBTL010000381.1:0-3628 GCA_039818705.1 Cyanobacteria bacterium J06639_1 | reverse complement strand
GCTTTCTCAATCTCATCCATCAGGATGACGCTGTAGGGTCGGCGACGGACAGCTTCGGTCAGTTGACCGCCTTCATCGAACCCGACGAACCCTGGAGGCGCGCCGATCAGCTTCGAGGTGCTTTCGCGATCCATAAACTCGGACATGTCGAGGCGGATCAGCTTGTCTTCGTCGCCAAACGTGCTGGCCGCAAGCGCCTTGGTGAGTTCGGTTTTGCCTACTCCAGTGGGGCCGGTGAACAAAAAGCTCGCAATCGGACGGTCGGGATTGGCAAGACCGACGCGCGATCGCCGCATTGCTTTTGCGACGGCAGCAACGGCTTCGCGCTGGCCGATGACGCGCTGGTGTAACTCTTGCTCCAGATGCAACAGCCGCACCGATTCAGACTCGCTCAGCTTCGTGGCCGGAACGCCCGTCCACACCGACACCACCTGAGCGATGTCTTCTTCATCCACGGTTGGCTTCACGATCGCGTCAGCCTCGCCCGCCGCACGCGCGGATAGCAACCGCGCTTCCAGTCCTTGCTCTAAATCCCGCAGCTCCGCCGCCTTCTTGAAATCCTGCTCGCGCACGGCAACTTCTTTGTCGGAGATGACCTGTAGCAGATCTTCCTGGAGTTGCTTGCCCTCGGGCGACAGGCGAGCGTAGCGGAGGCGTACTCGCGAACCGGCTTCGTCGATCAGGTCGATCGCCTTGTCCGGTAGAAAGCGATCGGCAATGTAGCGCTGCGAGAGGCGCACGGCAGCGTCGAGAGCGTCGTTAGAAATCACCACGCGGTGATGCTGCTCGTAGCGATCGCGCAGCCCCCGCAAAATATCGACGGCTTCCTCTTCGCTCGGCTCGCCCACGGAAATGGGCTGGAAGCGTCGTGCCAGCGCTGCATCGGTTTCGATGTACTGCCGATATTCAGATGTCGTAGTCGCGCCGATACACTGCAGCTCGCCGCGCGCCAGGGCGGGCTTGAGCAAGTTGGCCGCATCCACGCCGCCACGCATCGTGCCTGCGCCCATGACAGTATGCACTTCGTCGATGACGACGATGATGTTGCCCGCCTGCTGCACCTCACTCACGAACTGCGTCAGGCGCTCTTCAAACTCGCCCTGGAAACGGGTTCCCGCGACGAGCAGCGTCATGTCTAAACTAATCACGCGCTTGTCGTGCAGCATCTCGGGGATGGTGCCATCGACGATGCGCTGTGCTAGGCCTTCGGCGATCGCGGTTTTGCCGACCCCAGGCTCCCCCAACAAGAGAGGGTTATTCTTGCGACGGCGACCCAAAATTTGAATGGCGCGCTGAATTTCCGGCTCGCGCCCGACAACAGGGTCGAGCTTACCGGCTTCAGCCAGTGCCGTCAGGTCGGTGCCGTAGGTTTCCATCGCGTTGGTGCGGCGATCGCCCCGCCCCGGCTGTCCTCCTCGCTCGGGAGCGCCGCCAGCCACTACCTTCGCTTGCTCTCTGAGGGTGTCGAGGGTGTTGCGATGCACTTCCGCTAGGTCAACTCCCAACTCCAGGAGGACTTTGGCAGCTACGCTGTTGTCTACCCGCAGCAGGCTGAGCAGACTGTGTTCGGGCGTGATAAACGTTTGACCGAGCTGGCGAGCCTCCTGCAGCGATCGCTCTAGCACCTGCTTCGTTCGGGGCGTAAACGGGATTTCTGCCTCCGCTTTCGTACCGGCTCCGCGCCCCGTCATCTCCAAAACCTTGGCACGCACCATCTCGAACGACGCACCGGCCTCGTTTAGAATCGTCGCCGCGTCGTTCTTGTCTTCAGCCAGCAGACCCAGCAGCAGTTGCTCGGTTCCGACTGAGCCGTGACCCTGTCGCCGCGTTTCCTCTTGCGCAGCCGCGATCGCGGCGATCGCTTGGTTAGTGAAGTACTCGAACATGGCAGTCGTCCTATCGCGAGAAGGAATGGGGGCGGATCGGTGGCTGGGGGGCGATGAGGCTGAAAAACTGCAACAGAAACGGCTTGCCCTCAGGGTACCCAGGATATAAATTTTTATGTACTTAGATTAATCATACTGTAGCGAGCCGCAGGTTCATTGAGAGTGAGGAAAGCCGTAATTCCCACGTGGGGTTTTCGGCAATCTGCGGGGACGGGCAAGCTTTCCCGACCGATCGTGGGGCAATCGCGCCTCGATGTCATCTGAAGCCTTGAAAACCTAGCGGTATTTATTCGGAGTTGAGCGATCGCTTGACACGCCTTCTTCACGTCGATGTCACGTCAATGTCGAATCGGCTGCTTACGGTAAGAGGGCAGTTGGGAGACAAAGCGAGATGAAACGCAAAGCTCAGCAAACTTTGATGGCTCTGGCGCTGGTCGGCAGCGGTGTCGGCGGTGGCTTATGGCTCTCAGCATTCTCCAATGCCGACGCGATCGCCCAGACTGTCCCCGAGGTGAATATCCCCGAGGTGAATATCCTTGAGGTGAGTGCCCCCGCAGCGGTCGTGGCGCAGGCCGTACCGTCTGGCCCCAGTAGTTTCGTGGCGGATGTGGCCGAGCAGGTTGGGCCTGCGGTCGTACGTATCGACACCCAACGACGGGTAGCCGCTCGCAGCGGGCAGACTCCCTCGAACGACCCCCGCCGCTTTTTTGGGGGCGATCGCGAGTTTCGCCAGCGCGGATCGGGGTCGGGGTTCATCATCAGTGCTGACGGCAAAATCATCACCAATGCCCACGTGGTGGACGGTGCCACTGCCGTGACGGTAACGCTGCAGGACGGGCGCACGTTTTCAGGCACGGTTCGAGGAGCTGACCCCGTTACGGATATTGCCGTGATTGACGTGGAGGCGAATGGCCTGCCGACAGTGGAGCTAGGCGATTCGACCGCCGTGCGTCCGGGCGATTGGGCGATCGCGATCGGCAATCCCCTCGGCTTGAACAACACGGTGACGGCAGGCATTGTCAGCGCGGTCGATCGCTCCTCTAGTTCGGCGGGCGTGCCCGACAAGCGAGTGGCGTTCATCCAAACCGATACGGCCATTAACCCCGGTAACTCAGGCGGCCCGCTGCTGGATGCGTCCGGTCGCGCGATTGGAGTCAATACCGCCATCATTCGCGGCGCGCAGGGCGTAGGGTTTGCAGTTCCTATCGATACAGCTCAGCGCATCGCCTTGGAGCTGGACGCGAACGGTCGAGTCGAACACGCGTATCTGGGCATTCAGATGATTGGATTGACTCCAGATATCCAGCAGCGGATTAACGACGACCCGAACAGCGGCATCGTAGCCAGAAGCGATCGCGGCATTCTCATCCGTCGCGTTGTGCCCGATTCCCCTGCCGATCGGGCTGGCTTGCGGGCGGGGGACATCATCACCAGCATTGGCGGTCAGGCGGTAGACACTGCCGACCAAGTGCAGCAGCAGGTGTTCCAAACTTCGGTGGGCACGACGCTCGATTTAGAGATTGATCGCAACGGTCGCCGCGAGTCGTTGCAGGTGCGCACGGGCAACTTTCCCAATGCATAACGCCCGAACGTCTGGTGAGTGATACCTTCAGCTCGCGGCAGGAGAACTCCTGCCGCGAGCGAGTGTTTTACCCACTCTGCAAGCGATCGCCTTTCTCAACCAAATCAGACGAAGTCAAAATACGGAGCTGCTAAGTTCAGGCCGAAGCTGCCTTCCACTA
>JBCBTL010000380.1:0-3630 GCA_039818705.1 Cyanobacteria bacterium J06639_1 | reverse complement strand
CTTCGCACACCGATTCACGCGGTACAGAAAAATATAATGACCGATTATCTCGCCGAAGAGCGATCGCCCTACGCTCCTACCGACCCGTTATTTATTTCTTTATCTCGCTGCCCGGTCTACAAAGGGCGATCGCTAACGTATGACGGCCTGCGGCACATTATTCTCAAGCTGACCAAACCCGAACCCGGCCAGCAAACTCCCCACCAGTTCCGCCACAGCTTCGCCACTTTACTCCTAGATAAAGGTGTTGCCCCGGAACACATTCAACACCTGCTCGGTCACTCCACAGCAGCTATGACCATGCGCTATACCCAACGCGCCAACCTCAGAGCCGCCGTCGCTACTGCCCGCGATGCTCTCGAAACTGGCCTCATCTGAAGATGGCCGTTTAGCTGGGCGATCGCCGCAAATAATTCACTAGCGCCCGCAACCCCAAACAGTAGCTATCGGGGCCAAACCCACTCACCTGACCGATCGCGACGGGAGCAATATGAGAATGATGGCGAAATGCCTCTCGCTGATAAATATTGCTGAGATGGACTTCTACCGTGGGTATGGCAACAGAAGCGATCGCATCTCGAATCGCCACGCTCGTATGGGTATACGCGCCCGGATTGATCACAATGCCCGCACGAGTTTCCCGCGCGGCGTGAATGGCATCCACGAGCACGCCTTCATGATTCGACTGCAGGCTATCTAGCTCGACCTCCAGCTCGACAGCTAGACGATTCAGCAGGCGTTCGATATCGATGAGCGTCGTGCGACCGTACACTCCCACCTCGCGCGTTCCCAGCAAATTCAAATTCGGGCCGTGCAACACCACAATCGAATGCATCCTCTTTCTCCTCATCACTCCCGCAAAGTGAACGCGATCGCTCCTAGTGACAGTCTCCAGCCCTCGCGAACCCAATCGAGCGATCGCTCTACCGTGCCAGTATTCAATATCGCACTCCCGACCCAAAAATCAGTAAACCTACGAGGTTATATCGCGAGACGAAGTGGGTAGCCTAAGTGTGTATTCTCTATCGACTGTAGATATGAGTTATTTTTGAGATCCTGACGAGTGGTTGATGCCCCGATGCACTCGTTGTTCCCACGTATGATTCATTTGGCTCATCGCTCCGTTCCCAACGTCGTCACCATTTGTCTGCACCATGGCTGCTTCCTCTTCCCGCATCAGCATGTTGATTTCCAAGTACCTGCTAGCCACCGTCGGCTCCAGCCGTTCGTCTCGGCGAGGATTCGTGCTACCCGTTGCGGTTCTGATCACGCTGGTTCTCGCCTTAGTGGCAGCGACTGTGACAACGCGATCGCTTAACCGAGGCCAGCAATCAACGGGCGTGCGCAATCAGCAAATTGTCAACAATGAAGTGAAGCAAGCACTAGACAGAGCGCGTTCTAAACTGGACTATCTGTTCGGTACTGGCACCCAGGCTGGGGGACGACTCCCTCAGGGAAGACCCGCAACGGATTACCTAACTAGCCTATTGCTGGATGGCACAACCGTTAACTCCGTCACAGCCCCCCCTCCAGTAGCAGGTCAGAGTCTTTCATTTCAGTTAACGGATGAGAACCCTCTCACTCTTTCTCCATCAATCCCGTCGGCAGCTTGGTGGTTCGATGTTGATTCTGATAATGATGGCGTTGCAGATGCCGTGACAGCCTACACCATCTTGATGAACACGACCAACCCCTCTGGCACATTGCGGGTTGAACAAGGGTTGGTAGATTCGGTTAAGGCGGATAACCTTATCGTTCGTGACGTTGCTATTAGCTCTGTGGGTTCGTCGGCGGGGTGTGCATCGGCTATTGGAGCCGGATTGCCGCTCGATGCGGCGGGCAACTGGTTCAGAGGCCCATCAGGGCAGTTCGTGAAGCCGATTCAGGTTGTTGCGGTTACGCTTCCCAAATCCAGTACCAGCGGCAACCAGCGTGCCGTTGCCGCAGTGCAGCTGCAAGAAGACCGCTTCCGCTCTACGTTGGCTGAGTTCGGCGCTTACTTCCGATCCGATTTAGAAATCTTTCCAGGGCCCTCATTCAACTGGAATGGCAAGGTCTATTCTGAGGGAAATATTTTCATCGGCAGCAATGCAGGTGCAACCGATAGATTCGAAGCGTATCTCATTAGTGATCGCGATTCTTGCTACTTCAACCCCTCCGAGCGTTCTACCCTCGGCTCGCCGTTTGAAATCGTCGCGGGTACCATCACCAAAAATGATTTTGTTGGAGGTGGTGAGATTCATATTCAGGACGGAACTGACTCTCCACCCATCATTACTTTCAATAAAGACAATGACTCGGTCAACGCCAGCAATTTTGGCAATTTGGCGATCGACCCCAGCACGCTTTACACGCAGGCAGCTCACGTTCCCAAATATGTTGTCAACGGAGAACCCTTAGGCAAGTACCGCGATTCAGCTTGGGAAACGTCGCCCTTGGCAGATGGAGGAACGTTGGGGGAGGCTCGCGTCACCCTGCTCGATCCTGATGTAGACATCCTGCCCACGCCTCCTTACGTTGACGATTCATACCGAGCGGACGATCGCTGCGGTCCCAGGCCAAATTACGGTCAACCCACGCTACCTGGCGGATGCAATGTTAACGGTGACACGATTAACGCCAGTGAGACTGAGATCGTAGCTGAATCCCCTATTGGTGGCGACAAGGATGCAGTAGGGTTAGACGGCTATTGGGAGAGACGCGCTCGCAACGAAGGTACGCGCATTATTGTCGGCCAGCGCATCAGTCTTCTTCGCGGTCACCCCTTAAACCCCGATGTCCCAGAAGCTGTTGACCAGAACGGGGACGGCGCTCTTTCCGTAAATGAGGCTCGGAACGCATTTCCGACCAATGCCACCAACATGCCGACAACTACGGTCGATACCGACAACAGCGACCAAATCGACCGTCTGGAGCAAGCCGTTCAGGCCACGGCTGTCTATCACCACACGTCCAGCAATGATGACGTTCCCATTGCTTGCTTGAGTACGATGTCGAATGCAAACGCGGAGTCTCCGGTGCTCGATCAGCGCGAGTTCGTGCCCCCAAACGTAACTTCGTTTGCAAATCTGAATACGCCCATGATGCGGGCACTCGTGAATCTCGCCAATCTGAGCAGCGATGGTGACGATCGCGACGCTTCGACCAATGGCGCTGGGGGGCTTGGAGATGTCAATTTGGGCACCATCGGTAATGGTTCATTCGATCCAGTGGCTGGTGCCTTCCCTCCATTTCAAGAAACCAATTCGAGTAGTGACAAAACTCACCCCAACCCCACTCTGATTCCCTACGGTGACTTTTCCAATCTCCGCCGCGTCCTCGAACTGGTTGATGGGGGCGAGACGTTCAACACTTTAAGTATTGCGGATCGGTCCTACCTGTACACGTCTGCCTGCGCCATTACGATGCTGGCAACAGCTTCTGTTGACACGGGATCCGGCAACAATGCCTTTGGCAATCCTGCTTTAGCCGGTGATAACAACATCCACGGGAGCAGCATTACCGAACCTCTCTTTCAGTTCAATTTAGATCTGCTCAATGCCCTTGATGGTAATGATGATGATTTTGATAGTGACGGCAACCCTGTGGACAACACTGCGGCAGACGTTGCTTTGCTAGCTGGTGCAGACG
>JBCBTL010000379.1:0-3636 GCA_039818705.1 Cyanobacteria bacterium J06639_1 | reverse complement strand
CTCCTGAAGTCAAGCAAGCCTTTGATGCGGCGATCGCTCAGCTCGACGATGACGGCACTTTAGATAAGCTCGCCCAAAAATGGAACGTGCCCGGACGGGCGATCGACACCCTGCCCGACCAGCCGACATTTCCGCAGTAGTGCAACTGGGGTAGGATATCCAACTCGATCCCGCGCGAGGTGCAGCCGGGCGCTACACTGATGCTCGGAAACGCGCTAGGAGTGCGGGTCGTGACGAATTCATTCAGCGCAGCAGCTAAAGCAGCACTTGCCCGTGCCGGGATTGTGAAAGCTGACGAATGGCAGGGAACCTACCCCGAAGCAACCGTGACTTGCGTGCGGAATGCCGATACCGACAAGCGCTTTTTGACCGATGCGGAACTGGACGAGATTGCTGCCCAGTCTGCCTCCCAGTCTGAGACGCTTGCCAGCGTTCGAGGGTTGCGCGATCGCGCCGACGACATCGTCACCGAAGCGCGAACGAACGTCCTCAGTCAGTTTCCCGGCATTACCGAACCGGGCGGCGATCTTTACCCCGCCGCGCGAGCCGAAGCCTGCTGGCGGGACTTTTGGCACTTTTTGCGGTGCACCAGCTACGGCATTGCAGGTCAAAACCTCCAGTTCGTCAGCGCGGAGGGAACGCACCACATGAATATTCTGTATCGCGAGTTGAACGTACCGCTGGCGGCCATGCGACAGGGGGTTGCGGAGCTGAAAACCGCCAGCATGAAGCGCTTGGAGGGCGATCGCGCTACCCTCGTCGCCCCCTACTTCGATCGCTTGATCGAGCGGTTGAGTGACTTCACGGCTTGATATGTCACCCCGTCACAGCCGAAGCTGAGAAGTTGTAAGCTTCCCTCGCGATCGCCTCATGTCTGAATCTTCTTCTTCGGCACGGATGTTGCTGTCTCACAATTTTGCCGTGAGCGTCAACCGTTTGCCCTGGCTCGACCGCCCGAGCTTCACGCAGGTGTTTTCGGAAGGGTGGAGCGATCGCTCGGATCTGTCCGTGCGCTTGCTAGAGCATCCCCACTGGATCGTCGAGATCGTGTTTTCGCCGGACTCCCTCGCTCCTGCCGATCTGGGTGAGCTATGCGCCATAACACTCGCGGCGAAACGGCGATCGCAGGTGAGTGAATCTCTGCCCGACATTTTGGTGTTGGGGGGCATCAAAAATACGCCCGCTACGAGTTCCAATCCAGACGGACTGCAAACCGGAGACTGGGGAGTGGACGTGGTGGAAACGGAGTCAGCCGAGCAGTTTTTGACCGAAATTAACTGGGCAGGGATGACCGCAGCGCGTCCCCCTGAGGCCATTTTCAAAGTGGAACTGAAAGCTTGAGTGCGACGCGCTCGGGAGTAACAGCATGTCAGCAGACTCGAACTCGCCGTCTCAGGCCGAGATTGCCAAGCAGCTCATGTTATCGGTGATTCGGGACGATATTGACTCCGTGCGGGAGTTTTTGGACGCGGGGGGCGAGCCCGACCTGCCCGAGAAAGGTGGCATGACGGCGCTGATGTGGGCGGCAGCGGAAGGGCAACTCGACATCGCGCACTTGCTGCTCGATCGCGGTGCCGATATCAACGCTCAAACTGACACGGGCTACACTCCTTTGCTGTATGCAGCGGAGGGCGATCGCCGCGAGTTTATCGAGCTATTTCTAAAAAATGGGGCAGCGATTGACGCGCTCAATCCTTATCGCGAAACCGTGCTGATGATTGTTGCCCGCAACGGCCACGCCGATCTGGTGCGCTTGCTGCTCGATCGCGGTTCGGACATCCATGCCAAAAACCACATCAACGATACGGCGCTGTATCTGGCGGCTTACAACGGTTACGCTCACGTCGTTCGCACGCTGATTCAGTGCGGTGCCGATGTCAACACTGCCAACATCGGCGGCTGGACTCCTGTGATGACGGCAGCATCGCGGGGGGATCTCGACACGATCGAACTGCTGCTAGAGGCTGGGGCTGACGTTAACGCGCGCAATGCCTGGGGAGGCACGCCCTTGAGCGAAGCGAAAAAGTCGTTTCGGGCCGCGCGAGCCACCGAGCTGTTGGAACGGGCGGGTGCAAAGGAGTAGCGATCGCCTCCTCTAAAAAGCCCCCAATTCGCCCTCAGAATACTGCTGCCACTGCTGGAGTGCTTCGGGGTCGGAGGGGCGATCGCGTTTCAGCATCACCACGCCGTTGTGGAAGGAGATCGCACCATACCGCTCCTCGTCGAGCAGTTCGTTAACCAACTGTTTGTAGCTGACGAGATAGTTGCGATCGCGCCTGAAGGCCACTTGATACCGATCGAGCAGCCACAGATCCGCCACGATCGTATCGACGTTTTGAGTCTCGCCGCGATCGTCGACGTAGGAGTAGAAGGGCAAGCGTAAAGCCACTCGCCGCCCGGAGAGGTGGGGGACGATGTTGTTCGTCGCCGAGATGCTCTCTTCCGGAGCGATCTGCTCGACGAGGCGATTCATCACGCCAGCTCGTTGCCATTGGGTCAGCGGCGAGACGTACACCCAAGGTTGAATAGAGTCGGGCATCATGAAATAAAATGCTCGATGAGCATTGGCAATGGGCACGTACAGCAGCGAAATAACGATGCAGACGACCCAAAACCGCTGAAAGCGGCGATCGAGCTTGCGGGGGCGAAGCGTTTCCAATGGCTGCATGAAACGCACGAACCCTTGACCGGCCCACCAAAGAATCCCGCCGTAGAACATACCAGGCACTACGTTTAACGCATACCGAATATTGATCGCGAGCCCGGACTGAGCGAGGGTTAATTTCACTAGCGATAGACCGGACAACAGCCACGACGCGGGCGAAAGCGCCGGGACGAAAGCCAGCGGCAACCAGTGACCTGCGAGATATTCGAGCTTTTCATCGAGCGGCCAAAAGATAGCAGACAAGAGGGTTCTCGGTTGTCGAAGCAATGCAACGATAACGTCTAGGGTTGAAGCTTCCTCAGAGTCTACGTACTGACCGAACTCTTCAATCATGAAACGCTTGGAAATGTCTTCTGAAAAAAAGGGCATGAAGACATTGGTCACCAGCAGAAAGTAGCTGACGCAAAGCGCGCATACGGCTACCCCCACCCGTGGAAACCGCCGACTGGCGATCGCGTAGGCTCCTACCCCAAACAAAGTAATCGCGCTGTCTTCCCGCACGAGGACGATCGCGAGGCACAACAGGCCGAAGACCCACCACTTGCGCTTCTCCATCGCCAACAGCAAGCCGAATACGAACAGCGGAATCTGTCCGAGATCGTGAAAGTTCGCCAGGATGGGATTCAAAACGGCGATCGCGCAGTAGAAGCTCGTGGTGATGCCCAGCGAGAGTCCTGGCGCTAAATACTGTCTGGCGATCGCGTAGAGCAATAGACCGGCCACAGTTGTAAACGTAGCTTGCAACACGCACAGCGTGGCCGGAGACGGAAAGAGATAGTAGATTGGCAGCCAAAGCATCAAGGCTGGCGTGAAGTGTTGACCCAGACGGCGGTAGCTCGGATTCGGCAGCTCCCCCTCATGCACGATATTGGCGGACAGTTGGGAGGACAGCGAGCTTTGAAAGAAGCGACCGTGAGTGCTGTTCCAGTACACCTGGTTGAAAATGCCTTGGTCGATGTCGCTGTAGTACG
>JBCBTL010000378.1:0-3637 GCA_039818705.1 Cyanobacteria bacterium J06639_1 | reverse complement strand
GCTGCGTTCGACCAGCTCGCGCGCCGTGTCGATGGTGTGTTTTTGCAGCAGGTTCAGCACCATGCCGTAGCTGGGGGTGAACTGGCTGACCAGCGGATCGGCCTCTGAAGTCGCTAAATAGGCGGCTTCGCGAGCGCCCTCGAATGGGGTTTGAACGGTGACGACGTAGCCGATGGTGTCTTTGCCCCGCCGTCCAGCTCGTCCCGACATTTGCAAAAATTCAGAGGCCGTCAGCAAGCGATGGCCGCTGTCGGTGCGCTTCGATAATGATGAAATGACCGTAGTGCGGGCGGGCATGTTGATTCCCGCTGCCAGAGTTTCGGTGGCGAAGACGACTTTAATTAAGCCTTGCTGGAATAGCGATTCCACCAGCATTTTCCAGGCGGGAAGGATGCCAGCGTGGTGAGCCGCAATACCGCGATAGAGCGCGTCGAGCTGAGATCTACGGACGGCTTCGGGGTTTTCCTGGCAGAACTGGCGGATTTGCTTGCTGAGGCTGTCTCGCTCGCGATCGCTTTCGACTAAATTCACCATCCCCATTTCATTCACTGCTGAGTCACAGCCCCGCCGACTGAAGATGAAAAAGATGGCGGGCAGCATGTCCCGATTGCGGAGTTGTTGCACCAATCGGGCGCGATCGGGGGCGGGGGGACGCTCGCCCCGCTTCATCAGTTTTTGGGGGCGCTTGGTTTTGAGTCGGGGATTGCAGACGAGCTGGCCGGTTTTGTCGGGTTCCAGCAGCGGATAGAGTCCTTTTTTGCTGGCGAAGCTGAACTCTAGCGGGACGGGGCGATAGTCGGAATAGATGAGCTGGGTGGGGCCGTGAACTTTGTCGATCCAGTCGGTCAGTTGGCCGCTGTTGGCGATCGTGGCGGAGAGGGCAACCAGTTGGATGCTGGGAGGACAATAAATAATCGACTCTTCCCAGACCGTGCCCCGCTGTTTGTCGTTCATATAGTGGCACTCGTCGAGCACCACCGCCTGAACCCCTTCGAGAGACGTGCCCACTTCGCCGATGGGCGTGCCGTAGAGCATGTTGCGGAAAATCTCTGTCGTCATGACAACGACGGGGGCGTCTCGGTTGATGGAGACATCTCCCGTGAGTAGACCGACGCGATCGCGGCCAAACTCTTCGCCGAAATCCCGAAATTTCTGGTTCGAGAGGGCTTTGAGGGGGGTGGTGTAGAAAACGCGGCAGTTGTTTGCCAGCGCTCGGTAGATCGCGTATTCCCCGATCAGCGTCTTGCCCGACCCCGTTGGAGCGCAGACCACCACCGATTCATCGCGGTTGAGGGCGGCGATCGCTTCTAGCTGAAACTCGTCGAGCGCAAACGGATAAAGCTGCTGCGGGTCGAGGGCGACGGGCGAGTTCACGACCGCAACCCAAATGCGTAAGTCATGTCAGTTCGGCAGAATGTCGATTAGCACGAAGCTATTGCAGGTATTCTAGCCACTGCTCGGCGGCGGCGGGCGAGCCGTACCAAAAGCGATCGCCTCTGGGGGAATGACAAACGCGATCGATGGTGAGATTTTCTGCCCCCTCTAAGTGAGCTGCTGCGATCGGGGTGATGCCATCTCCCATCGCTTCGCCATCCCCAATCGTCAGCTCGTAGCTGGAGTAAGCTAGCCGCTCGCTCCAGGGTTGGCGACTGAACCACGAGGCTTTGCGCCCCCGCACGGCATTGCCTGCCGCACAGACGTATTTCACTTCCGGCCAAAACGCGCCGGGGTAGTTGTCGTTTACAAAACTGAGATTGAATCGAGTCCACCGCTCCTGGCTGACGTGCGGCGTGCCCAGCGTAACCAGCGAAGCCACGTACTCGCGCCCGTTCCAAACGTTGTCGTAATACGGCGTAGACCCGAGAAAAATTCGGGCAATCCAGCCGCCCGCCGAGTGGCCGATGAGGTTGACTTGCTCGGAGTCGAACCGCGATCGCGCCTCAGCAATCGTCCGCGCCAAGGCATCGGCGATCGGGGTAATCGGTCGTCCCCCCACCGTAATAAACCAGTCACTGACTCTGAGTGGGACGGTGAGCGTGGGGTAGTCGCGATCGCTCAGCCAGTTTTGCAGAGGCCGATAGTCTTCAGCCCCGGCGAAATATCCCGGCAGGATGACAGTAGGCAACGGCATAACAGGGTAGCCAGACGAGGCGCGAGCTTATCGGTCTTCAGGCGGACACCAGAACATGCCCTTAATCCCGTCGGGGTCGGGGCAAAAGCCGAGACGTTGGTAAAACTCCACCACTCCCGGATCGGCAAACAGCGTGATGTTGCTGATGTCTTGCGCGCGCAGGTCGTCGATCACTCGTTCCATCAACGCGCGACCCAAGCCGCGATTCTGAAATTCGGGGTGCAGCACTACGTCCCAAAGCGTCGCGTTGAACACGTGATCCGATGTAGCGCGGGCGAACCCGATCAGCCGACGAAAACTGCCCTTTTCTTGCCACATCGTCACGACGCAAAAGCTATGCTCGATCGCCTTTTTCACCTTGCGAACGGGGCGGCGCGCCCAGCCCACGGCATCGCACAGCTCTTCGAGTTCGTACAGGTCGATCGCGCGGGAATTGCTCAGGTAGATGCGCGAATCTCGGGCGGGGTCGGGGCCGAGACTGGTTTTATCTTTGAGCGTTGCCACCGCAGCTTGATGGTCGGCGGTTTCGGAGCTAGGGGTGAATAGCGTTTTCCAAAAAGTCATGCGGGGCGGTGAAGGTAATCGACGAAGAGACATAGCTGCTGCCCGATGGCCGAGTTCCCCGCAGTGACGGCAACTCGCAAAACGTTAAGCGTCAGCTTTACGTAACTTAGTATAACTCCCACAGTGCGGTATCTCAGTCGCGTTCGGCGATCGTTCGCAGACGATATCGTCCGATTGCCCTGCCGCGAAGCCCCGCCGTTTTCCCGAACCTCATACGCTGGAAAGCAGCCCATGCCCCCCGATTCGACGAGAAAACAGCCTCGATGAACCCGCCGCGCGTCATTTGTGTTGGGGAAATTCTGTTCGATTGTTTAGCGAATGAGCTGGGGCGATCGCTTCCTGAAGTCTCCTCCTGGAATCCCTTTCCGGGGGGCGCTCCTGCAAACGTGGCCTGCGCGCTAGCACGATTGGGAGTCGAGAGCGCGTGGATCGGATGCGTGGGGGATGACGAGGCGGGAGCGGCATTGCTGGGGGTGTTGCGATCGCGGGGAGTCGATATTACCGGCGCGCAAATCCACCCCACCGCTCCCACTCGTCAGGTGTTCGTAACGCGATCGCTTGCGGGAGAGCGCGAGTTTGCCGGATTTGGCGATCGCCCCACTACCGAATTTGCCGATGCGTTTCTGCGAGCTGACTCCCTACCCGAGTCGCTGTTTGTCACCGCCGATATCCTCGCGGCCGGAACCTTGGGGCTGGCCTACCCCGAAACCCGAGCCGCACTGGAGCGATCGCTAGCCCTCGCATCACAGCACGGCATGCAAATCGCGATCGATCTCAACTGGCGACCCGTCTTCTGGCCTGACCCAGACTCTGCCCCCGCCATCGTCCGCGCTGTGCTGCCCTATGCCGACTATCTCAAATGCTCGGATGAGGAAGCTCGCTGGCTGTTCGGGACTGACGATCCAACGGCGATCGCCGCCCAACTTCCGCGCGCCCGAGGCA
>JBCBTL010000377.1:0-3651 GCA_039818705.1 Cyanobacteria bacterium J06639_1 | reverse complement strand
GCACCCGATCGCGATCGCCTTCCCCAATCGCCCGTGCAATCACGGAAGACGCTCCAATGCCCAATCCCATTGCCAGACTGCCCAGCAACAGCACGACGGGAAAGGTAAAGCTAACGGCGGCGAGCTGCTGCGTCCCTAACTGCCCAACGAAGAAGGTATCAGCCAAGTTAAACGCCACGATCGCGAACACCCCCCCCACCATCGGCAGAGTCAGCCGCACGAGCTGCGTCCCGACCTTTCCTTCCGTCAACAATCGGGACATGGGGACGTCTCCTGAGCGCGATCGCCAAATCAATGTCCCCAGTGTGCCAGTCGGCATCCCCTTGGGAAGGTGCGTGGGCTACTGGATCGAGTAGACGAAGTTCGGCTCGGCGTAAATCACGTCGTCAGACGCTTCTAGTTCCGCGATCGCATCTAGCGTTTTCGCCTTGGCAGCTTCAGGAGTCAACCCTTCTAGATCGTTGAGTTGAATTAGAGCTGGACTGTTATCCGTGCTGGGGGGCTGCACCAACCGGGCGCGATCGCTCAGGAGTGCTTCGGTGAGCGCCTCGGCACTTCCCCCGTCGCGGTACTTCACCAAAATCTGGCCGGGAACGAAATCTGCACTCGAATCGATTGCGGGCAAACCATCCACCTCTGGCGGCGTGTTGTCTTCTGCGCGAGGAGCTTCTGCCATCGCGATCGCGTCGATATCGGTTTGCAGGCTCGAAAGCAATGTAGGGGTTCTCGCAGACATCGCAAGTGACTCAGCCCGGACGACCGGCACGCCCCCCGGCCAGATCCAAATCGCCAAGGCGATAAGACTGACTGCGATCGCCGTCAGCCAGCGCGATCGCCCATTCGTCAAGTGCCTCTTATCCTTCATGAGAACCTCGCCACGCACTCGTGTTTACCCTACCACTCGGACAAATCCACTTCTAACGTGCTTCCATCACGAAATTGGGTTCGGCAAAAACGACCTCAGAAGACGCGAGCAAAATCTCGATCGCCGCCAACGTTTGCTCGCGTGCTTCCGCCTCGCTTGCCTCAGCCAATCCTTCAAGCCGAATCAACACGGGGCGATCGGTGTCGAGGGGGAGACGATCGATGCGGGCGCGATCGCCCAAAAGTTCTGTCACTAAACTCTCAAGGCGATCGAGCGTCGCGAACTGCACCAAAATATGGCCGGGAACGAAAGCCGCATCGCGATCGAACTGACCGCGTCCTGTACTGCTTCTACGTTCGGCAACATCTTCAGCAACATCGAGGCGAACGCTACCTGGGAAGGATGTCCCCGCTGCCGCCGCATAAGCCCGAGCCACGTTGAGAATGCCCGCTCCCATGCGAGGGTTGTTCGACGGCGTGACGTTGGCAGTCAGAAGCGATCGAATCTGGTCGGGAGAGAGGGAAGGGTCGAGCGCGCGCAGCATCGCAACCGCCCCAGACACGTAGGGGGTAGCCATCGACGTGCCGCTCTTGAAGTCGAAGAAGGGGCTTCCTTGGAGCGTGCTGAGAATCCCATCGCCTGGAGCCGAGAGGGTATTGAAGCCGAAATTCGAGAACTCGGTCAGTTCGATGAACTGATTGGTGGCTCCCACAGTGATGACGTTGTTACAACTGGCTGGGTCTTGCGGCGCGCTGGTGCTCGCATTCCCTGCTGCAACTACGACGACACTTCCCGCCGCCCGTGCCGCGTCGATCGCGCCTTGCGCAGTCTGAGAGCAGCCGCCCGCTCCTCCCAAACTCAAGTTAATGACATCAGCACGCGGACTGAGACCGGAGCCGAGCCGCGTTGTGGTTTGCCCTGCGGCATAGCGAATGGCATCGCTCCAGTCAGAGGTGAGCGTGGTGAACTCTTTATCGTTGAAAACGGGCAAATATTGGAATGTATCGATGGCGACCAGCTCCACCGGCAGCGGGCGATTGGTGTCGCCGCTCCAAATCGTGCCCGCTACGCCTTCGCTGTTATTGGTATTCGCCGCAATGATACCGGCCACGTGCGTTCCGTGAAAGGCAGGGTTGTTGCCAAAACCGGCAAACGAGCTGCCGAGAAATGGCGTATTTGCAGCATCGACTCCTACGGCATCATTGGTTTGGCCTGTGGGAAACCGATTGGCATCGATGAGAGTTTGTAAGCGTGCGTTGTTCGGGCTTTTCGCCGGTAAGTCCGGATTGAAACCGCCAAAAATGCCGTCATCAACGACAGCCACAACCACAGGATTGATGCCGACGTTGCTCGATCCCCAAACCTCGGGCATACCGATAATCTCTAACCCGTATTGCTCGCCGTAGCGACTGTCGTTCGGACGTAGCGGCCCGGTGCGGGGGGGCAGCGATGGCGTAACGCGAGGCGTAGGAGTCGAGATAGGCTGGGGCGTTGGGGTTGGAGTGGGCGGCGCTAGCTCGGAGGTCGCCGAGAGGGCATAAGCGCCGGTTTCGTCATCTCCAAAGCTAGTGACCGTGACGCGATAGGTAGTGTCGGGCTGGGCGGTGAAGACAATTTGCGAGTTGGTGGTGTCGCGGTTGATGTCGTCGTTGCGATCGACCTCGCCCGCGTCGCTCTCTAGCACCAGGAGCGTGTCGATCGCGTCACTCGTCGTGCTGAGCGTCAACACCTGACCGGCTTGCACCCCTTCGAGGCGATAGGTATCGGCAAATTTACTGGACTCGAAGCGGCGATCGCTCGGGTTGAGTGCTGCGCTCAAGCTGCCCGGCACGGAAATGAGATCGGGTTCTTCGCCCGAACTCTCGGTACTCAGCGTGTAGATCCCCGTGCTGCCAGCCGCAAAACTCGTGGCGCCGACGAGATAAGACATTCCGGGCTGGACGGTAAAGATAATTTGGGAATCCGTACCGCCGCCACTATCGTCATCATCCACCAGCGTTGCCTGGGTTTCTGCATCCACCAGCAGTAGATCGCACCATGCCGAGGTAATGCAAAAAAGTGATCATATGACCCTCTAAGCCGCTCACAGACTGGGTTCTAGAAATCGTGTTTTTTGAGCTTTGACGAAGGTGCTGGAACGCCGGAGAACTCTTGGAAGCCCCGCCCCATCAGGTGTTGAAGACGTGCAGGAAGCGCCTATTGCTGAATCGAGCCTCAAACACCCGTGGTCGGGACGCGATAAGCCTGAACCCGTTGAGACGGTCGCCCCGTTTCCGGCGAGACATAGCGAATTTCCAGACTCAAACCCGCCACCTGCGCTAACTTCGCCAGCGTATCGATCTTCGGTAGTTGTTGACCCGATTCGAGGCGAGCCAGTTGAGGCTGTTTGATGCCAGCCCGCTCAGCAAATTCCCGCTGAGTCAGTCCCGTAGCTGCTCGAATGCCGATGATTTGCGACGCCAAAGCGTATTGCGCTTCGAGTTTCGCGTATTCCGCTCGGCATTCAGAATCTCCAAATAACTCCTGCTCGATCGCTTCGAGCGGCACGGACGGGGCAGGTGATTCGAGAGGCTGGGGAGAGGTGCGTGCATTCATACCTTGTTTCCAGTTGACATCATGCCGGGAGCGAACGTTTGCAGCATCAGTCTGCCGCTTGATGCTGCGAATCGAGAAACGATTTCATGCGAGTGCTGGCAATGTCGAGTTCCTTGCGAGGAGTCGATTGCTGCTTCTTTTGAAACCCGTGCAACATGACGAACCGCCGCCCCGTGAATGCGAAATAGATG
>JBCBTL010000376.1:0-3679 GCA_039818705.1 Cyanobacteria bacterium J06639_1 | reverse complement strand
CTGACGGCGAAATCGCCAGCGCGTTGCCTGTAGATGAAGCCTCGGCGACGGGGAAAGCGGCGACGCCCTTTGCGGAAGTTCCTACCACCTCTCCGGCAACCCTCCCGGCTGACGCACAGATCGTAACGGTGACGTTCAATCCCGACAGCACCGTTTCGATTGAAGACGAGTAATCGTCCTCCACATCGTCAAGCTAAGAGCGATCCCGAGTCCTGGAACCCGAGGCGTCAGTAACCCGAGTACAGTAACCCGAGTACAGTAAGAGGTGCGATCGCACTCGTTCTGACATGCACGCTCTTTCTCTGCCCACTTGGTTCATTCACGTTGCCAGCGTTGTCGAGTGGATTGCGGCTATTTTTTTGATTTGGCAGTTCGGTCGCGATCGCCCTTACTGGCGTTGGCTCGCGTGGGGCATGCTGCCCGCGCTAGTCGGAGCGATGTCGGCTTTAACGTGGCATTTTTTCGACAACGCCAAGGATCTGGAATGGATCGTCACCGTTCAGGCATCGATGACTTTAATCGGGAACTGCACGATGGCGATCGCCGCTTACGTCATCTGGTCGACGACGCGCCCGGCTTTGACCGAACTCAATGCGCGCGAACCCGAAGGAGGCGATCGTGAATAACCTGTTTGCCGCCTCGTTGTTTCCTTATCTGGCGTTTTTGTATTTCCTGACGCGATCGCCAGAAACGCCGCGCCTGGCGCTGGTGGGCTTTTACGTACTACTGGTGTTCGTCGCGATTACCATTCCTGCCGGACTATACGCCGAAACTCATTACCACACGTCGCTGGCGAACGTCGATTGGCTGCACGGCGGCGCGGAAGCGTTTTTGACCCTGTCGAATGTCATCGTCGTGCTGGGATTTAAGCAGGCATTAGTGAAAGGCGATCGCCCCACCGACCCCTCCGATTCGACCCGCTCGTAAATCGAACTGAGTTCGACTTAGACCCTCTTTCTCGGCTACGATGCAATTAGGTACGAATCTTCGTACTGGCTTGCACGTCGCAATCTCACCGGCTGTCATTACCCATGGCTTCTGCACCTATCTCCGTTTCCAAAGAAAAAGTGGCAAAGCCACCCCTAAGCATTCACAAGATGGGCGATCGCGTGTTGCGTCAAGATGCCAAACGGGTGTCCCAAGTGAATGACGACATCCGCCAGCTCGTGCGCCACATGCTGCAAACCATGTACAGCGCCGACGGTATCGGACTAGCCGCGCCGCAAGTGGGGGTGCATAAGCGTCTCATCGTGGTCGATCCCGAACCGCAAGAAGCCGCCAAACCGCCGCTAGTCCTGATCAACCCCGAAATTCGCGGCTATAGTAATACGATTACGTTGGCTCAGGAAGGCTGCTTGAGCATTCCCGATGTCTATCTCGACGTGAAACGCCCCGAAGCCATCGAAGTGACCTACAAAGACGAGCGCGGTCGTCCGCATCGAGTCAAGATGGGCGGTTTAGCCGCTCGCGTCGTGCAGCACGAAATCGATCATTTAGAAGGCGTGCTGTTCGTTGATCGCGTGGAGAATGCCGTGTTGCGCGATCGCGAACTGAAACAATACGGCTTCAACAGCCGCGACGTGATTCCGTTGACCTAGCCAAAACCATTTGAGCTTCATAAAAATGAAACCGCTGGCGACCTAGATTGCCAGCGGTTTGTATGCGGGAAAAACTCAAACGGAATGGCACGTCAGCATCTGAAATTGGTCTTGCGAACGCGCGCGTCAGACGAGACGAACTACTTTGCCAGTCGCTGAGATAACAGTTGCTCTTCCAGAGCCGCAATGCGGTTGTAAGCGGCGGTCAATTGAGCAGTCAGTCGTTGCACCTGCGCTTCAGGAGCCATCTCCTGACCCGAAGTCATGCGAGAACCAGAGTCAGCGGCAAGACCTTCGTCCACTAAAATGCCGCGAACGTCCTCTTCACTTTGACCGTAGTTGAGCGCGTGCGATGGAACGGGGACGGGGGCTTCCGCGTGCGGCACGCGGGCAGACCACTCAGCGACCACCTGGGACGGCAAGCGTTCCACAGCTAGTCTGAGCGTTTCAACCTGTTGGTGTAGCTCTTGGACTTGCTTTTCGAGGGCTTCCATGACGGTGGTACTTTGCTTCTTCTTCAGAGTAGAAACAATGGTTCGGAAAGGCTCGTCTTCCCCCAGTTTATTTAAGCTTCTTGACAAAAATCTCTCGAAAAAAATCAGGGGATGAGGATAGATCGCAGTCTGCGACTTCATCGTTTGCAATAGTGGAGCTTACCCAGCGGAATGGCGGCCTGTCTTTACAAGTCTTCGTGCGAGCGCATTCGAGCCCTATTTCATCACCTCTTGCCAACGGCGATCGCGACGTGCCCTCCACCAAACCACCTGTAGGCAAATGCCTGAAAGATAACGACGCATCGCGATATTTTGGCTGCAAAAGATAAACAGAAGGTGCTGCTCAAGGGATGTAGCTTTAGTCGCAGGCAACACCTTCCTAAACCATTGCTGTCAGCACGCCGATGCGAACGCCGAGATTCGGGCAGCAGTGATAGGATTTTCACAGAAATCTCAAAATTGCTTCGCACTAGCATTGCACGAGCGCTCGATTCGCTTTGACGCGAGGCGTGAGCGCGTCAAAACCTGCGATAAGCTATCGCTTTGGGTATAAATTAAAACCGTTCGAGGCGTTTGCACGGGAGATCGGGAGTGAGTAACGGCAAAAACAGCGCTACGGCAGAAAATCTCGGCAATCTGGGGCAGATCCGCGATATTTTGTTCGGCCAGCAGATGCGGGAGTTCGGCGATCGCTTTTCTCGGATTGAGTCCGATTTGAGTCAGTATCAGCAGGACATGCAGGAGCGCATCGAACAAGTGCGTGATTCTGCGTCGTTGGAATTGCGGGCGGCGGTCGATGCGATGGATAAAAAGTTCAAAGCGTTGAGCGTCGAGACGCGGGAAGAACGAGCGGATTTGGAGCAAGAGCTGCATCGCACCCGCGACAAACTCTCGAATACGATTTCCGTGTTGGACGAGTCCCTCGATCGCCAGACGACGACCATCCGAGAGGATTTATTGCAGACTAGAGAGCGCCTGCAAGATGACGTGCGCGAACTGAAAACTTACATCCTCAATCAGCTCGATCGCTACGTGTCGAATTTGCAAGATGCGAAGGTGTCGCGAGATGCCATGGCCGAGCTGCTGTTCGAGATGGGAATGCGGCTGAAGGGCACGGAGTTCGTTCCCGAATTGCAGTCGGTCAACTTATCTGACGCGCTGGTGCAAGAGATCGCCGGGGCGGGCGACGGTGCGGAGGGGGAAAGCTCTAATGATGCGATGGAAACTGGCGCTGAATGAGGGCGATCGCATTCGCAGCGCGTTCGCAGTATTGAAAATACTGACGACCGAGCCAGTTCGTCTGAGGATGTAACGTAGATTACAGTTGCCGAGATAAACTTCATTTCCCGCGCCGAAATGAATTTCGCGCGGCACACTTGAGGCAATGCAGCTTGCAGGTGCGACGTTCAATTCGCAGGTCGCAGTCAGTGCGGCACTATTTGGGTTATGTCTCTTCCTCCTCGCGACGCGATCGAGCTTGAAGTCTCGAAAGCGCGTCACCGTCTCCCTCAATCGGCACTCGAAGGCGATCGCCCTCGGGGTGAGTCTGCCGGCGAAGTCAGTTCTCAGGCAAACGCTTGGAGTAAC
>JBCBTL010000375.1:0-3703 GCA_039818705.1 Cyanobacteria bacterium J06639_1 | reverse complement strand
CAGCCTTCAAGCCTTGAAGGCTGATAAGGCCGACGAATCGTAGCCAGCAAACCGTAGCTGACATTACAATCCCCTGTCCGGGTTTCCTCGAAGCTAAGCGGAAATTGGTCTAAACACTGTCGTTCTGTTCGGGCTGTCATCATGGCTAACAGGTTTTTCGCTGCCAGCATTCTCAAACGCCTCTCGCTCCCCGCGCTGATGTTGACATCCGCGATCGGATTGACGGCATTGCAGAGTGTGATGGAGCCTGGAATTGCTGAAGAGACTTCAGAGGCGATCGTGGTGGCGCAGGCTGCCGATACTCTTCAGCCAGTCAAATTTACGCTGTCTTGGCTGTTGCAGGGGGTCGATGCGCCTCTGTTGCTGGCGATGGATCGCGGCTATTTTGCGGCTGAGGGCTTGGAAGTCAAGTTCGAGCGCGGCTATGGCTCGGCCAGCACCGCCAGCACCCTCGCCGCCGGACAGTACGACATCGGGTTCGGCGACATGTACTCGATGCTGGAATTCAACCAAGAAAACCCCGAAGACAAGCTCGTCGCGGTTGCTGTGGCTTTTAATAAAGCGCCGTTTGCCCTGATCGCCCTAGAAGAAAACGGCATCACGTCGATCGAAGACATGATGGGCAAAACCTTGGGCGCTCCGGTAGGCGACGCTCCTCGGCGGCTGTGGCCGGTGTTGGCTGAAGAAGTCGGGGTGAATGCTGAGGGCGTGGAATGGGTAAGCATGGAACCGTAGCTGCGGCAGGCATTTTTGCTGCAGGGTTCTGTTGATGCGATTAGCTTGTTTTGCTTTTAGTTGATCCCGGCGTGGTTGCCAGGAGGCGGCTGCCTAGTCGTCCTCAACATCTTTTACTACACCGAAAACGGCCTCGATTTTTACGGCAACGTCATTCTCGTCAAAGAGTCTTATTTAGAAAGTAATCCTGACGTGGTGCGAGGCTTTATCAAAGCCTACATTCAGGGAATGCAAGATACGCTGCGCGATCCTGCGACCGGACTCGAAGCTGTTATGGCTGCCGGGGATGATTTGATGGAAGAAGAGGCGGAGAAACTGCGGCTGCAGATTGCGCTAGACGGCCTGCTCGTGAGCGAGGAAGTCGAGCAAAACGGCCTCGGGGCGATCGACCCAGCTCGCCTCGAACGAACGATCGCCCAAACCGTCAAAGGCTTCGCGCTACCCGAAACTCCCACCCTCGAAGAGGTTTTCAACGACAGCTTTCTACCCCCGATGGCAGAACGTATGCTGCCACCTGCCACGGAACGTCAGCCCTTGGAGTAACTTCCGTTCAGTCCTACGGTTCAGCTTTTGACAGGGTTGGAGAGCAGAGAGTCGCGATCGCCAAAACCATTCAAGATTGACGACCTTGCTTCGTGGAATACTTGAATGAGTGAGCATTTGCACCTTTAGTTGGAAGGTAAACTTCTGACGACATGAGGAGTGTGAGTGTGGAGTCTAGTTTCCTGACTGCAGTAGTTCTTCCCATCGCCCTGTTTGCCATCATGCTGGGTATGGGATTGGGGCTGACGATTCCAGACTTTCAACGAGTGTTTACCTATCCCAAAGGAGTCGCGATCGGTTTGCTCGCCCAGCTTATCGTGCTGCCTTGTACGGGGTTTCTGCTCGCAGCAGTGTTTTCGTTACCCCCAGAGTTAGCTGTCGGCGTTGTCATTATTTCGGCTTGCCCGGGAGGCCCCACCTCAAACTTGGTCACTTATTTAGCACGAGGCAATGTCGCGCTTTCCATTACCCTCACGGCTATCAGCAGTTTGATTACCGTATTCACGATTCCGTTGGTGGTTAATGTCTCGATGCAGCGGTTTCTAGGAACCACGACAGATTTACAGTTGCCGTTTTCAACGTCTGTTTTGCAAATTGCTGTCATCACGTTCGTCCCGGTCACGTTGGGTATGGCACTGCGACGATATGCACCTAAAGTTGCGGCGATCGCAGAACGTTGGGTCAAATGGCTTTCATTATCCTTTCTCGCCCTCATCATTGTGGGATTGTTGATTCGGGAAAGAGCGAATGTTATCGGTTTTTTTCTACAAGTTGGATGGGTCACCTCAGCGTTGCTACTCGTCACAATGGCGATCGGATACGGGATCTCCAAGTTCGCCCAGCTCGATGACCGCAGCGCTACCGCCATCACGGTGGAAGTGGGCATTCAAAATGGCACGTTAGCGATCGCCATTGCTAGCGCGCCGACGTTCTTAAACAATCCAACTATGGCGATTCCGGCTGCGATTTATAGCTTGCTGATGTTCGTTGGGTGTGGGGCGTTTGCATGGTGGTCTCAGGCACAGTTCGATCGCGCGGGAGCAAATTAATCCTTTGAGGCGGATGGGCGATCGCCTGAATGAGGCAACCAGATTTCACTGCTGGAGTTGGATGGGGGCAGGCAAGATGGCTTTAGGCAGACAGGCATGAACGCCTTTATTGGGCAGGTTGACGGCTTGGGTGATGTGGAAATTCACCCCGAGACTGCACAGCATGTATGCATCCTCAGCCGCGAGATTCGCGTAGCGCTGCAAAAAAGTCAGCATCCGGCTCAGGCATTGCTCGAACGCTGCATCTAGGCTCGTGCCGAATCCCATCGCAATCCAGGCGGTCTCGGTTTCCGCAAACGGCAGCGGCAGGGATTTGAGGTGGCGGTGCGATCGCAACTGGATAACCCCATTCATGGAGGTTTCCAATCCCGTCAAACACGCTTCGCCATCCCCCTGCAAGCTGTGCCCGTCCCCAATTGAGAACTGCGCTCCAGGCAAGAGCACGGGCAAAAACAAACGGCAAGGTGCTTGCAAAAGCCGATTGTCGAGATTGCCGCCGTAGTCGCCGGGTGGAATGGAATTGCGTTGTTCGGCGGTCGCAACCCCCATCACGCCGAAAAATGGCTGGAGCGGTAGCGTGATGCCGCTCTCTGGCGGGAACTCTACGGTGTTTCGCTCTAGATCGATCGACGTAAACCGAAGGTGCGGACGCTCGAACTGATGGGGCAGTCCTCCCGCTCCAGGACGAATCAGGGTAAAGCCCACGGGCAAGCTGGGGGCGATCGCCTCCACCCGAATTTCCAAAACATCTCCCGGTTCTGCCTCTTCCACGTAAATTGGGCCAGTCATCAAATGCGGGCCAGAGGCAATCCGCCGCGTCGGTGAAAGGTTGTGGCAGATGTCGAGAAAGGCGGGAGGCAGAAATTCAGGTGGTGCGCGATCGTAGACAGGAACGCCTGAAAACGTTTCGACTTCAATGCGATCGCCCGAGCGCACAGTTAACGCTGGAGGTAAGTCTGCCGCGAATCCGCCAAAGTGAACGGTTTCGCAGGTGGCTTTGAGAGGATGGGTTTTCAAGAGTTTGCGTTTTCAAGAATTGCAGGATGGGGCGGGATGACAGTGAGGTAGGGGGAATCTCCGCGCCTTCAGGCCGGAGAGGATGTCAATGTCGAGATGCAGGAACGATCCTTCCGTAGCCGTCGTAACAGAACCAGACTGCATTCCCGCCGAGCATGACGACACGTTGGCGAACTGCTATCGTTTGCGCAAGCTCGACCGGGACGACAGCAATGGTGAAGTCGGTTTCAACCACGGTATCGCCTCAGCTTAAAAAAGCTCCGATTCTGGAGTTTCGCGAAGTCAGCCTCAGCTACAAATCTTCGGGTGCAGTCGTCAATGTTATCGATCGCGTGTCGTTCGCGATCGCGCCGTCTGAG
>JBCBTL010000374.1:0-3705 GCA_039818705.1 Cyanobacteria bacterium J06639_1 | reverse complement strand
AAAGAACGTGGCGATCGCTCATGGACTTGCTGAAAATCTGCACGGCCTTCATCCTAGTGCAGAGTTTTGGAAGGGCGATCGCGAATTCAACTTCGAGCGGCTCGGCTCGACGGCACTGCAGGTCACCCGTGATGGCAGACGTTCCCGACAACGCGTTTCACCCAGCGTCCAGAGCGGACTGGCGATCGTGGCTGAGCGCGAACCACGAACGCGAGGAAGGCATCTGGGTTATCAACTACAAAAAAGCAACTGGAAAACAGACGTTTACGTTTGACGATGCCGTTGAAGAAGCGCTTTGTTTCGGCTGGATCGACAGCAAGCCTCGCAAACTGGATGCCGATCGCTCGATGCTTTGGTTCGCGCCGAGAAAAGCTGGCAGTGGATGGTCGCGGCTGAATAAAACTCGGGTGGAAAAGGCGATCGCCTCCGGGCAAATGACTGCCGCTGGCACGGCCAAGATCGAGGCAGCCAAGCAAGATGGGTCTTGGAATGCTCCGGACGCGATCGAGGATTTGGTTATTCCTCCCGATTTGGAAGCCGCATTCGAGCAGTATCCGACGGCGCGGCAAAACTTCGAGGCATTTCCGCGATCGGCAAAGCGAGGAATTCTGGAATGGATTTCGACTGCTAAGAGAGCGGAAACTCGCGCGAAGCGAGTGAATGAAACAGCCCGTTTAGCTGCTGAAAATATACGGATGAATCAATGGAATCGATAGGCGCTATAGTATCCGCTTGCACTGGTTCAAGATCGATCTTCTCCGTACAAAATTTCTTCCAATTCGGATAAAGCTAGCTCGAAATTATCGTTGGTAACGATGAAGTCAAACTCATCGGCTGCGGCTAGTTCGATCGCCGCTTGGTCGAGTCGCTTTTGAATGCTGTTTTCGTCGTCTTGGGCGCGATCTCGAATGCGTTTTTCTAGCACTTCAAGCGAAGGGGGTCGAATAAAAATCTTCAATGCATCTGGCCAAGCCCGAGCCACCTGCCGCGCCCCCACCAGTTCGATTTCGAGAATGATATCTTCGCCCTCGCGAACTTTTTCGCGCACGGGCTGTAAGGGAGTGCCGTAAAAATTGCCTGCATACTCAGCCCACTCCAACAGTTCCCCAGCTTCACATAAGCTCGAAAACGCTTCGCGGGATAAAAAATAATAATGCTCGCCATCTACCTCGCCAGAACGAGCCGATCGCGTCGTCGCCGAAGTAGAGTATCCCAACTCGGGATGGCGCTCTCGCAACCGAGCCAGCAGCGTTCCTTTCCCTACGCCACTCGGCCCCGTGATAACAATCAAACGCCCCGCGCGTTCTGGCACAGAAGCCTCGTCTGCTACGCTCGCAGCCACAACCCCTTCAGCAGAGATAGCATCGGCAAGCGGGAGGGCAGAACTAGCCATGACGTAGCACCTGAAGCGATCGCGATTACATCCAGTTTGCACGCTTCAGGGACGAATACCTACTTCTGCCAGCGTCCAAACGCAATGGCAGAACGCGATCGCGACATGATTGACAGTACGCTTGGAGCGCTGCTTTCAGGCTCGCAATGGGTTACGAAGCATCCGCATCGCTGCTTTTGGGCGGCGGCTGCAAAAAGCGGTTGGAAATCGTTTCGGGTTGGATGGCCGACAAAATGACGTGGTTGGATGACGTGACGATGACAGCGCGGGTACGCCGCCCGTAAGTAGCGTCCACGAGCTGCTCGCGATCGCGCGCTTCGCTGATGATACGCTTGATGGGGGCTGAGTCCGGGCTGACGATGGCGACGATTTGACCGCCCACCACGATGTTGCCGAAGCCAATGTTGATAAGCCGCATGTTTCTTTATCGTGGCTTCAAAAGAGCTTTATGAGCGCCTTAATCCTACGCGATCTTACGGGGGGGTGTCTGCTTTTTTCCGCCCAATTTCGGCGGATGCGTGCTTAGGAGTCGATTACCGTGCAGCCGTTCGATCTTTCGACCCTGATTGCCGTCCGTCACGCCCTGTACGAGCGAGTCGTACCCGCTCGGTTAGAGGTCATTCAGCAGTCCGACTTGTGGACGCTGCATTTGGGCTTGCGCACGCTGCGATCGTGGGAGTGGGTGACGCTCAGTTGGCATCCTCGGGCGGCTCGCACCCACGGCTGTAAGCCTCTGCCCAAGGCTCCTGACCCGTTCCAATTCAGCCAGCAAATCCAGAAAATTCGCGGTCTCGCCCTCGTCGATATCGTCCAAATTGACCCATGGGAGCGGGTGCTCGACTGGCAATTTGCCTCGCGCCCCGGTGAAGCTCCGAGCTGGCATCTTTACTTAGAAATGACCGGTAAATACAGCAATATCGCACTGGTGAGCGATCGCCGAGACATCGTGGCGTGCGGCCACGGGGTTAGCGAGAAACAGTCGAGTATTCGACCGGTGCAGCCGGGGTTGACGTATCAGCCACCGCCGCCCCTGCAACAGGCTATCCCTGCACGAGACGAAGCCTTCTCGCAATGGCAGGAGCGGCTGAACTGGCCTCCGGCGCCCGTGGGCAAGCAGCTTTTGCGCAATTATCGCGGCGTCAGTCGGTCGCTGGCGGAGTCGATGTGCGATCGCGCGGAAATCCCCCCCAAAACGTCCAATGCTGACCTAGATGAGGGGCAATGGCTGGCGTTGTGGGAGAGCTGGCAGGAGTGGCTGGGTCGGCTTGAAGATAAACAATTCACACCCGGTCGCACGCCAGCGGGATACAGCGTCTTGGGCTGGGGGATTGAGTCGCCAGCTTCAGACTTAGAAACCATGCTGGACGAGTATTACGGGCGCGAACTGGATATCGAACAGTTCGGACGCGATCGCCACCGTCTCGCCCAAAAACTCCAGTCTCTTTTGCGCAAGCTTTACCAGCGCCGCGAACAGTTCGTGAAGCAAATGGAGCAGTCCGATCGCGCGGATGCCACCAAACAGGCCGCCGATTTATTAATGGCGCACCTGCACGAGTGGCAACCGGGTATGGATACAATCACACTGCCCGATTTCGAGACGGGGAAGCAGGTCAACATCGCTCTAGACCCTGAAAAAAATGCCATCGTTAACGCGCAGCGGTATTACAAAAAGCACGGCAAGTTCAAGCGGGCTCGTCAAGCCGTAGAGCCTCTTTTTGCCGCCGTTAACGATGAAATTCACTATCTCGAACAGGTCGAAGATGCGATCGCCGATCTCGACCAATATCGCTCCTCAGAAGATCTGCAAACCTTACAAGATATCGAGCAGGAATTAATTCAGCAGAAGTATTTACCCGCAAGCGATCGCCCCGCTCGCGCGGATACTGAAGCGGCTGAAACCAAAGTGCGTCGCTTTTCGAGTGCCAATGGTCGCGAAATTTGGGTGGGTCGCAACAATCGCCAAAACGACTGGCTCACTTTTCGAGCCGCAACGCCTCATGACTGGTGGCTGCACGCTCAAGAAATTCCCGGCAGTCACGTTCTATTGCGCTTATCTCCAGGAGATGTGGCGGATGACGAAGATATTCAGCTTGCAGCAGATTTAGCGGCTCATTTCAGCCGGGGGAGACAAAGCGATCGCGTCCCGGTCGTCTACACCCGTCCCAAACACGTTCGCAAGCCCAAAGGCTTGCCACCCGGTATGGTCGTCTACGTCAACGAGCGCGTCATTTGGGCGCAACCCACACAGGCGGTAGACCTTCTCAAAGCACAAGGGGGGTGAGGAAGAGGCTCTTTACCTCTTTCAGCTTCAG
>JBCBTL010000373.1:0-3712 GCA_039818705.1 Cyanobacteria bacterium J06639_1 | reverse complement strand
ATGATGATTCCGACCCAGCCATCGGCTTTGAGTTGAGCCAAGGTTCGCACCATCAAGCTGGTTTTGCCCATCTGCCGCGAATTGAGGACATAGCAAAACTCGCCCGATTTCAGAGCTTCATATAGCTCGCGATCGCTGGCGCGCGTTTAATCTGCTTTACTACGTGACCCCCGACTGGCAGTTCGATCGCGGCGGCAATCTAGAGCTGTGGCCGCAAGGAATTAAAGAAACGCCAATTACGCTCCACAGCAAATTCAATCGGCTCGTCGTCATGACCACTCACGATACGTCCTGGCATTCCGTCAGCCCCATCGTTGGTGACGCGCTGCGATGCTGCGTTTCAAACTATTTCTTTTCAGACATGCCGCTGAGACCCAGCCAATCCTTTCACGTCACGTCATTTCGCGGTCGCCCCGAACAACCTCTGCGCGATCTCGTGTTGAAAGCGGATATCGCGTTGAGAATGGGGATTCGTAAGGTATTTGCAAAAGGCATCGTTGAAAACAAACACGTTTATCAGAAGCCAAATTCTGGGACGAGCGATCGCTCTTGATGTTTCTCTGTCGCGAATTTGAGGGCGATCGCCTTCGGATTGACGGCATTTTGCCGGATGGACGCGCACCGAACGGTGGAAGGACTATTGAGATCGCAGACGGCGGCTTGCACCGACCGCTTCTAGAATCCAAGGAATTAAGATGCCGCACTGGTTTTGCTCGCGGCGATCGCCTCCCAAGTCAATCTCACGGTCTCGCATTCCAACTCCTGCGGCGTGGCGTCGGGGAAAGCGGGTTCTACTGGGGCAGCTAACACTCCGAGCTGAGTGTCTGCGTCTTCTTCCTGATACTGAGGCAGACTTGCAAACGTCTCGTAGAGCGCTCGAGGAAGGGCAACGGGGCGACCGGGTGTGGTGGGAGTGAAGGCGATCGCGCGATCGCTTTTCCAAAGATTGCAGCTTTCGCATAGGGGCTGCATGTTGGTCATGCTGTTGGGGCCGCCCTGGCTTAGGGGCAGGATGTGGTCGCGGGCGATCGCCCCCGCACAGTCCGACCAGCTTTTGCCGCAGCAGGGACAGACGGGATACCACTTCAGCAGTTGCCAAAATTCTTTATCGGTCACTTTGCCCGAGGGGTCGTAGCTGGCGCGGCGTTCGCGGGCGCGGCTGGCTTTGCGCTGCTTTTGCTCGCGCGCGGCGCACGTCGGGCATTGCTCGGGTTGGAACAGCAGCGTATCGCCGCAGCGGGGACAGACGTACACGATCGCACTCTCCACACATGTCCCGCCATTCTATCGGCGCGATCGCCATCCAGCCCCCAAATCTCAAAACTCTGTCAGAAAGCGAGACCCGCGCCTTCAGCGCGAACGATAAAATTGAGAAGTTTCAGCCCGGAGCTTGCCGATGACGAGCGAATTGGTGCAGCCCACGCCGCGATCGGGACAGGACTACAACGGCGTTTTCGGCCTGATCGCAGTCAATATTGTCCTGTTTGTCATCGACAAGTGGCTGAGCCTGCCGCTGGAGTGGCTGTATCTCGACCACGCCAACCCGCAGTGGTATCAATTCGTTACCTCAACTGTCCTGCACGCGAATTGGGCGCATCTCTCGGGTAACTTATTTTTCCTCTACATTTTCGGCAAGCTGATTGAAGAGGAAGAGGGCATTCTCGGCGTTGTCGGCACTTACCTGATTACGGGCATCGGTGCAAACCTCGCCAGTATCGTCATCCAGCGCGGCCCCATCGTCTCCCTCGGCGCATCGGGAGCGGTGTTTGGCCTGTTTGCCGTCAGCGTTTTGGTCAAACTGAGCCTGAACTGGCGCAGCATTTTAGAAGTTCTGATTTTGGGACAGTTCGTCATCGGTCGAGTGCTGGGAGAAGTTCAGCAAGTGGGCATGCAGGACGGCATCAACCGAATCGCTCACCTCGGTGGCGCGATGGCAGGCGTAATTTTGGTGCTCGGATTGCGCCAGCTAGAGTCAAGACTCGCGGATGAAGATGACGCGCCGCTCGTTTGAACGTAACGCCCTCAGCGAACCCTTGCGAACTGGCTACGACACCCCAACCAGCTCAGCCTCGCGAATAATTCCTAAGCTTGATGTCCGAGCTGAAAGTCCGTGAGTTCGGGGTGATACGATTGACCAGCTCGACGGCTCTAATGGGGATCGACCATTAGAAACCATTGGCTTTCGCAATCTGAAATTGCCCATGGCTGGGGAAAGTGCAGTGCAAATCTGCCGCTGTCCCGCAACTGTAATGCAGCCTCGATCGCTGCTCAGTCAGAATGCCCGCCGCTCGCGCCTACCCGTTCGCATCTACGAGGTATAGATGACGATGATGTCTTCTCGCAACGGCGATCGCCTCAGCGCGATCGCCCTCGGTACGGTCGCCACGCTAGCAGTCGGCTGGATTAGCTTAATTCCGAAAGCCTACGCTCACCACCCCACGGGCGCGGAACTCCCCGCTACGTTCTTTCAGGGCTTGCTGTCTGGGGTCGGCCACCCCGTCATCGGCCTAGATCACCTCGCCTTCGTCATCGCTCTCGGCGCGATCGCCGCCTTCTCCAAGCAGGGTTTTATCGCGATCGCCGCCTTTCTCGCCACAGGTCTGCTCGGGACGGTTTTGCACCTGCAATCCGCTGATTTACCGCTAGTTGAAATCGCGATCGCCTTTTCCACGTTGGCCTTTGGCATACTCGTCGTTTTGCGCCAGTCCAATCTCATCGCGATCGCCACCTGTGCCGCGATCGCCGGACTGTTCCACGGCTACGCCTACGGCGAATCCATCATTGGAGCCGAACCCACGCCGTTCATTGCCTATCTGATTGGGTTTACCGCTATTCAAGCGGCGATCGCGTTCGCTGCCCGTGCCTATGCGAAAGCAGTGGGAGAGCGCAGCGGCGTGGGAGTTGGCGCACCAGGAGCGATCGTCCTCGGCGGCATCGTTACGGGAGTGGGTCTTACCTTCTTCGCTCAAAGCTTGGGAATTTGAAATATTCGAGCGAATCACTTTCTCAGGCATGATGGGGGCAATCTCGTCCCCGTTTCGCTCTATGGCTCTGCTCAGCACCGAACAGTTCGATCGCGCGGCTAAGGTTTTGAAAGCCACCCTCAAGCGCGTTCGCCACAGCCTGCCCGCTCGCGTCTTGAGCCGCATTCATCACGACGCTTACCAGCGGGTTCAGGCCGACCAAGCGCGGTTGGAAAATGCTCGCGAGTCTCGTCCGAACGCACCCTATGCTCCCGCGCGATCGCGTCCGTTCCCTCGCAATAAAGAGGGCGATCGCGTCCAACGACCGCCCTCTTCCCGTTAACTCAAAAGCACCCGTTCTAGTCTGCGTGCAGCGGCGATGGCATCAAAGCTGCATCCCGCGCGAAGTCCTCGATCGCGGTCGCGTCTGTCGCGGGAACGGCATCCAAACATACCGAACGCACGCGGATGAGCGGATGAACGCCCCGGAACGCTCCGGTCGTTGGGGCGAGCAATCGAGCGGCTAAATGGGCAAAGCGATCGGCATCGTTGCCCGACACGAAAAACTGAGTTGAACCTCGACGTCCGTGCGCCAACAGCCCCAAACATTCCAATTCTTTACGTACCGCCGACACCAGCGACACTGCCGGATTGACGGGCTGAATGCCCTCGGGCAAGACCTCTAAAAGTTCGTTGGCTAACAGCGGATAGTGCGTGCAGCCGTAGACGAGCGTATCGATCCCCTCAAC
>JBCBTL010000372.1:0-3722 GCA_039818705.1 Cyanobacteria bacterium J06639_1 | reverse complement strand
CCAGTGGTCTACCGGGGGAACTGCCTCCCAACGGTCAGGTTTATCAGGGTACGGTGAGCATTCCCGCCAGCCTTGCGCGCAATTCCAACAGCGTTTCGCTGAGCTTGGCAGACTATCCGAGTCGCCAGTTGCAGTTGAACGTGGCTAACGTCCCTCTCCCTTGAGCGATCGCCTCTTCCCGCAATGCCCTTCTCCGAGGCAGTTATAAAGATTGCCCCAGCCTGCATCTCTTCATCATTGGCTCATGACCGACGACCTTCAGACTTCCTTATTCGGTACCAACGACAACGCGATCGCCGACTCTGCTCCAGCCGCCGTGGAATTCGATCGCATCCCCGTCGATGCCTCCATGCCGATTCCGAGCGGCACTTACGATTCGCTCGCGCAATTGGCTAAACACTGCGATGACTGTCAGCGTTGCGAGCTGCATCTCGGGCGCACGAATGCTGTGGTTCAGCGCGGCAATCCAGCCGCCGGGCTGATGATTATCGGCGAAGGGCCGGGGCAGAATGAGGACGAGGAAGGATTGCCCTTCGTCGGAAAATCCGGGCAGCTTCTGGATAAGATTTTGCAATCGGTCAGGTTCGATCTGCAAAGTGACGTGTACATCTGCAATGTGGTGAAGTGTCGGCCTCCAGGCAATCGCACTCCTACTCCAGCAGAAATGGCAGCCTGTCAGCCTTACCTGCTCGAACAAATTCGCCTGACTGACCCCAAGATCGTTCTGCTGACCGGAGCTACAGCGGTGCGAGCGATTTTGAACGATAAGCGCGGCATTACGAAACTGCGCGGCCAGTGGTTCGAGTGGCAGAATCGCTTGACGATGCCCATCTTTCACCCGGCTTATCTGCTGCGCAATCCCTCGCGGGAACCTGGCAAACCCAAATGGTTGATGTGGCAGGACATTCAAGCCGTACGCGCCAAATACGACGAACTCGTAGCGGTTGACTGAGTGGCAATGCCCATTGCTGCGGGTGCAACTTGCTTCAGGAGGGCAGAGTCGAGCGCTAGTGAGAGTCGAGCCGATCGACTAGCGCCTCTGGAGGCGTGCCGTTGAGGGGCGATCGCGCTTCAGACTCGGACGCGTCTCCCTTCAGAAGGCTGACTTCTGCTTCGAGGTGGTCGATACGCTCCAGGAGCGACGCGATCGCCTTGCCGACGGGGTCGGGCATGAGATGGTGATCGAGATCGATTCCATGTTCGGTGATGCGGCGACAGTGGACGGGCAAGACGATGCGTCCGGGAATGCCGACGACGGTCATGTTGGGCGGCACGTCTTTAATCACGACGGCATTGGCACCCACCTTGGCATTCTGACCGACCACGATCGCCCCCAAAATCTTGGCTCCCGCACTGACGACGACTCCGTTGCCAATGGTGGGGTGACGCTTGCCTTTGTCCCACGAGGTGCCCCCCAACGTCACGCTGTGGTAGAGCGTCACATCGTCGCCGATTTCAGCCGTTTCGCCAATCACGACACCGCTGCCGTGATCGATGAAAAACCTGCGCCCGATGCGGGCGGCTGGATGAATTTCGATTTGCGTCCACATGCGGCTCAAGAATGCCAGGAGGCGCGCGAGTAGATACGCGCGCCTTTGCCAGAGGGCGTGTGAAACGCGATGCCACATGAGGGCGTGGAAGCCGGGATAGGTGAGCGCGATCTCGACGCGGTTGCGGGCAGCAGGATCGCGATCGAAGACGCAGTCGATATCTTCCCGCAATCGCTGCCAAAATCCGAGCGTAGCCGGTGGCGCTGAGGATGCCTCACTCGGTTCGGAACCGACCTCAGAACGAGATGAGTGCGGGGATGATTGACTCAAAACCAGACGCTCGCGCGAGACATGCTTCACGGACTGACTTGAGAACGCGCAATCCCTCAGAAGAACCTATCTCTAGGGATGCACAGTCCCGAGGAACGAGGCGATCGCGCGGACTCTAGAGGTCGCGATCGCGTTCTTTCCATCATAAGAGGCATCTTCACCCCACGTGGTGGATGGCCGCGTGCCGCTGCGAACTTGTCGCCTCTGTGAAAAGCACACTAAGATGACCCCTGAGCGGGTTGCAATCCGCTGTTTATCTGTTTTGTGTTTTGCGCGAGGACTTGAGGATTTCCCATGAGTCAGTCCATTCACGATGTCATCCAACAGCAAGTCACCAACAACAAAGTGATGCTGTACATGAAAGGCACGCCTGATTTTCCCCAATGTGGGTTCTCGGCGGCCACCGTACAGGTGCTCAAGTCTTTGGGACATCCCTTCGCGGCTATCAACGTCCTCGACGATCCCGAGATTCGTCAGGGAATCAAGACGTTCTCGAACTGGCCGACGATTCCTCAGGTCTACGTGAACGGCGAGTTCATCGGGGGCTGCGATATCGTCTTGGAAATGAACAATCGCGGCGAACTGGAACCTCTGCTGAAAGCCGCAGTGGATGAAGTCGCCTCTTCGTAGCCCGATCCGTTCGTAGCTCGATAAGTTCATACTCCGTAAGACCGGCACAGGCGCGAACTTTGCGATCGCGTCACACTCATCCAGCCTTGCCCCCGTTCTGACTTATAATTCGGGAGCATTTTTGCGCATTTATCGATCTGTCTGAGAGAGTTTGATGAGTCAAGCTATTGCGTCATCCGTTACCACTGGGGCTCGTTTGCTGCGAGCCGCGCGCGGGGAGGCGGTCGATCGCCCGCCCGTGTGGATGATGCGACAGGCTGGCCGCTACATGAAGGAATATTTGGTGCTGCGGGAGAAGTACTCCTTCAAAGAGCGCTGCGAAAACCCCGATTTAGCCGTTGAGATTTCCCTCCAGCCGTGGCGGGCGTTTCAGCCCGACGGCGTGATCATGTTTTCGGACATTTTGACCCCGCTGGACGGAATGAACATTCCGTTCGATCTGGTGGAGAGCGTCGGCCCCATCATCGATCCCCCACTGCGCACGCGAGCGCAAATCGATGCCGTGCAGCCCCTCGATCCCGAAGCCAGCCTGCCGTTTATCAAAACGATCTTGCAGACATTGCGAGCTGAGGTGGGCGATCGCGCTACCGTACTAGGATTTGTCGGTGCGCCGTGGACGCTCGCAGCTTACGCCGTGGAGGGCAAAAGCTCCAAAGACTACGCCATTATCAAAGAAATGGCGTTCAAAGAGCCCGAACTCCTGCACCAACTGTTGGGCAAACTGGCCGAGTCGATCGCGCGCTACGTTTGCTACCAAATTGAGAGCGGCGCGCAGGTCGTGCAGCTCTTCGATACCTGGGCGGGTCAGCTCAACCCGATCGACTACGAAGCTCTAGCTCTGCCCTACGAAAAACAGATTGTCGATTACGTTAAAGCGCGTCATCCCGATACGCCGATCGCGCTTTATATCAACGGCAGTGCGGGTTTGCTGGAGCGGGTCGGACGTTCGGGCATCGACCTGTTTAGCGTGGACTGGATGGTCGATATCGGCGAAGCTCGCAAGCGTCTTGCCCCCAATCTTGCCGTTCAGGGGAATTTAGACCCGATGATTTTGTTGGGAGCGAAAGACTCGATTCGCGATCGCACCCTCGACATCATTCAAAAAGCGGGGTCTCAGGGTCACATCATGAACTTAGGCCACGGCATTCATCGCACCACCCCAGTCGAGAACGTCCAGCACTTCTTCGACGTGGTGCGCAGCGTGTCGTACTAGCTCGATCGCTCTTTTATCAGCATCCCCCACTAAGAATCGTTTACCAGTCTTCATCGCCG
>JBCBTL010000371.1:0-3733 GCA_039818705.1 Cyanobacteria bacterium J06639_1 | reverse complement strand
TGAGTGGCAAAGGCCTCAACGCTCTGGGATGGCAGTGCACTGGGGTCGCCCTGCGCCGCCTCGTAAACAATGATGTTGAACGTCGAAGCCCGAGCAGCCATCCCATTCGAGGACGACGACCAGATTTCTTCTAATTCAGCTTGGATTTTAGCAACAGAAACGCCTTTAGGGCTTTGGATTGGTAGTACGGCGCTGGCACGGTCCATTGCGATCGCCCCTTGCAATTGCAGTCAGAAACAGCCGGGCAAATAACCCGAGGAATTAGCCACACTCTAAGGGTATTCCCTGGCTCTGCGTGCGGCTGCCCCGACTTGTTTAAGGATTGCAAGCTTGCGCGTAAAACGAGAAAAAAATGATACTCACTAAGAGCAGATCGGCAGGGATATCCGTTCATCCTCTAGAGCAATTCACTCGCCCGCAACGCTCGAAAAGTGCCCGTATGAGGGTGTTTTGGAGATATCAGCGCGCGGTGAGGGGGCGCGATCGCCGCAAACGCGCACTCTCGCCAACGCGGACGCGGCTGGAGCGCGATCCTCACCCGCAGTCCCGCTGGGGGCAAGGTGCGCCTAAAATGCAGAGGGCGACAGAAAGAGGCGCGCAAACGGCGAGATGTTAAATTCCGTAACGTTTGACGCTATTCTTAGGGAAACAGGCGCGTCACTCTCGTTCGCGAAGACTCGCGCCCTTGGCTCGCACGTCGCTGTTTGGAGTGTTGAGAGGCAACAGAGGAGACTGACGGATATGACTCAGGTTCAAGACTTAGCAACGCCCGCCTCTGCTGATGCGGCTCCGGCTAGTGCGATTAACTACAGCGATGCAGCGTACTGCGATGCGTATTCTCGCATCAACGCGATCGTGATCGAGGGCGAGCTAGAAGCCAATCAGAACTACAACAAGCTGGCCGACCTACTGCCAGACAGCGCCGACGAGCTGAAAAAGCTGGCGAAAATGGAAAATCGTCACATGAAAGGCTTTCAAGCCTGCGGTCGCAATTTAAGCGTGACCCCCGACAAAGACTTTGCAGTTAAATTCTTCAGCCACCTGCACCGCAATTTTGACGAGGCTGCTACAGCCAACGATGTTGTGAGCTGCTTGGTCATTCAGGCGCTGCTGATCGAGTGCTTCGCGATCGCCGCCTACAACGTCTACATTCCCGTAGCAGACGACTTCGCTCGCAAGATCACCGAAGGGGTTGTCAAAGACGAGTACATGCACCTCAACTTCGGCGAGGTTTGGTTGAAAGGCCACTTCGACGATCCCGAAGTCAAAGCTGGCATTGAAGCCGCCAACGCGCGCAACCTGCCCATCGTCTGGGAGATGTTCCAGCAGGTGAACGGCGATGCAGAAGCGTTGAGCATGGACTCTGATGCCATCCTCGAAGACTTCATGATTGCCTACGGCGATGCCCTCAACGGCATCGGCTTCACCAACCGCGAAGTAATGAAGCTCTCGGCTCAGGGCTTAAAGCGAGCTGCTGTAGCGGCTTAACTCGCAGTGATTTGATTTAGAGTTCGGCTGCGATCGCAGCCCTCCGTTGCATTCCCGCTCTTTTGCCTGTCGCGTTCGAGTCCTGCTGAGACCGCTCGCGGTAGACAAAAGAGCACCCCGACCGGAACGTCCGCGCTCTCACGCCTGCTGGACTGCACGGCGGCTTGCTAGCGAGCGATTCCAGGAGATACACACCCTCGATGTTTGGTTTAATCGGTCATTTGACGAATTTGGCTCACGCAAGACGTGTAGCTGGCGAGTTGGGCTTTGCCGAATACGCCGATAACGACATCGAGTTTTGGTGTATGGCGCCTCCCATCGTGGTAGATGACATCACCGTTACGAGCATTACGGGTCAGAAAATTCAGGGGCAGTACCTCGAATCCTGCTTCGTTCCCGAAATGTTGGCGAGGGGTCGCGTGAAAGCGGCAACTCGGAAAATTTTGAACGCGATGGCGCTGGCGCAAAAGCGCGGTCTCAGCATTACGGCGCTCGGCGGCTTCAGCAGCATTATTTTTGAGAATTTTCGCCTAGAAAGCCTCAAGCGCGTCCGCAATGTGGAGTTAGAAATTAAGCGCTTCACGACGGGCAACACCCACACGGCTTACATCATTTGTCAGCAGATGATTGCGGCAGCTCAGCAGCACAATCTGGATTTGTCGAAGGCAACGCTTGCTGTAGTGGGCGCGACGGGCGATATCGGTAGTGCGGTGTGTCGGTGGGTTTCAGCGCGGACGGATATTGGCGAATTGCTTCTAGTAGCGCGCGATCGCGCCCGTTTAGACAATTTGCAGGAGTCGTTGGGACGCGGCAAAGTTGAAGCGCTCGAAGATGCCCTACCCAAGGCCGACATCATCGTTTGGGTGGCGAGCATGAGCAAGGGCGTTGAGGTAAACCGCGAGAGTTTGCGCACCCCCTGCATCATCATCGACGGCGGCTACCCGAAAAATATGGCGACCGATTGGAAGCGCGACGGCGTTCACGTCATTGATGGCGGTATGGTAGAGCATTCTCTCGATATCGAGTGGAACATCATGAGCTTTTTGAACGTGGCTCAGCCCACCCGCCAGCTTTTCGCCTGCTTCGCCGAGTCGATGCTGCTGGAATTTGAGGGATTGCACACCAACTTCAGTTGGGGTCGCAACCACATCACGGTGGAAAAAGTAGACGAAATTGGCGAATTTTCGCGCAAGCATGGCTTTCAGCCCCTCATGCCGATTTCCTCTTAAGCTGGACATCTCTTTTGCTTGAGAGTGGCTGAATCGTCTGCCGAACGATAGAGAAACCTGGCGTCTCCCCCGCGATCGCGAGTCGGGACGAACAAATCTGGTACAAAGGATTCAGTCTACAAGCGGGATTTAGCGGAATGGCGATCGCGATCGCGGTTCTGGCTTGTAGCGATCGCTTCACGAGTGGATTTCGATCGGGCTCCGGGAGGGCCTCTCTGCATGAAAGCAATGATCCTGGCTGCGGGAAAAGGTACGCGCGTGCGCCCCATCACTTACCTGATTCCGAAGCCGATGATCCCCATCATCCACAAGCCGGTGATGGAATTTCTGGTGGAGTTGCTGAAGAGCCACGGCATCACTGAAATCATGGTGAATACCAGTCACCTTGCCGATCAAATCGAAGCTTACTTCCGAGACGGGCAGCAGTGGGGCGTACAAATGGCCTTCTCGTTTGAGGGGCATTTCGAGGATGGCGAGCCTATTGCAGAGGCGCTTGGATCGGGGGGCGGGCTGCGTAAAATTCAAGACTTTTCCGGTTTTTTTGACGATACGTTCGTCGTGTTGTGCGGTGACGCACTCATCGACCTCGACATTACGAAAGCCGTCGAGTTTCATCGCAGTCGAGGGGCGCTAGCCACGATCGTGCTGCGGGACGTGCCGAAAGACGAGGTGTCTAGCTACGGCGTGGTGGTCACTGACGACGAGGGCCGCATTCAAGACTTCCAGGAAAAACCGCCAGTGGAAGAGGCGCTCAGCACCACGATCAACACGGGAATTTACATCTTCGAGCCTGAAATTTTCAACTTCATTCCTGCCGAAACGGTTTTCGACATTGGCGGCGACTTGTTCCCGGCGTTGGTGAAGGCGGGCGCACCTTTCTACGGCGTATCGATGGATTTTCAGTGGGTGGATATCGGGCGCACCCCCGACTACTGGGAAGCCGTACAGAAGGTGCTGCGGGGCGAAGTGAACGGCGTGACGGTTCCCGGCACTGAGGTGGCTCCTGGGGTTTGGGC
>JBCBTL010000370.1:0-3733 GCA_039818705.1 Cyanobacteria bacterium J06639_1 | reverse complement strand
CACGCTCGGATAGTCCGTTCGATCCCAGGCAAGAGTTATGAACTTCTTCGGCGTTGGTTTACCAGAGATGATCGTCATTGGGGCGGTCGCCCTGCTGATTTTCGGCCCCAAGCGGCTGCCGGAGATCGGTCGTTCTGTGGCAAAAACCATCAAAAGTCTGCAGGATGCCTCCAAAGAGTTCGAGGCCGAGATCAAGCGAGAAGCCGCGACGCTCGAAACGGCGGTCCAACCCTCCCCCTCAACATCCGTCAATGCCTCCACGACGGCGGATGCACCGCCCCTCAGCGACTCCGAAACCGCTCTCGAACCGACAGGGGAAGCTATTGCAGAGACAGCTCCAGCAGAAGCGTCTGTCTAGCATCGATGGGGCTTGGCAGGTGAAACCACGACCTTCAGAGTTGCCGCGCGATCGCCTCTAGCTCCCTAGATTCGGTTGGGCGCGCAACCATCTTCCCGTATGCTTGAGAGCGTAACGTTTCATTACATAGAGGCGGGATCGTGAAGCGGTTGCTTTCTAAGTTGGTAGCACTTGTGTTGGTCGCTATCGTATTCGTGTCTGGGTGCTCGACAACCCCGGGGTCTGAGTTGCTCTCCGGAAATTATGCGAATGACGCGCAGACCGTGGTGGATACCTTGCGCGTGACGGTAGACATTCCTGCGGATGCCGAAGGATTTGCCGACGCTCGGGCGCAGGCCACTTCGCTGATCGATGCCTTCTCCTCGCGCTATTCGGCTAATACTTACAGCAACAAGCAGTCCTACACCACCCTCAGAACCGTTTTCAATACGCTCGGGTCTTACTACCGAGGCGAAGGAACGCGGTCTCCCAATGCTAAGAAGCTAGATCGCGTCCGGGGCGAACTCGAACGCGTGGAAAAAGCGCTGTCGGTGGGGCGCTAGGTCGAGTTTGCAGCCTGACTTTGCTGAAGCGACTGGGAAGAATGTCGCGATTGGGGACAAGCTCATTGCTCCTTCCGAAACGGATACAGAGGGCAGGTCTGTTAAGAGAAGTTGATATAATCTGCTCTGGATGTCGCGTTGTTGGCTCTGGGGCAGATTTTTTCTAGAGCGAGCGCGTGACGCGCGATTTGTGGTGGGGTGTGGGTTCATGCAGCAGCTTGGAATGGCTCAATGCGGACGATTGGCGGCGATCGCCAGTGCACTATGGGTGGCCGCTAGCGCCGCGATCGCCACTCCTGTGATGGCTGCGCCAGCGTCACCACGCCTACTCGCCCAAGCGGAAGCGTCAGACGCGCCCGCCATTCCTGACGCGGAAAGCCCTGTCGAGCCCGAGGCTCCCCCCGAAACACCGAGCGAGCCTGCACCCTCAGCCGGTCAAGAAGCGGAAGTGCTCGTGGCCGAGGTGCTGGTTGCCGGTACCGACGATCCCGAGTTGCTCGATGCCACGTACCGGGCGATTTCGACCCGTCCCGGACGCACGACCACTCGCAGTCAGTTGCAGTCTGACATCAGTGCGGTGTTCGCTACGGGCTTGTTTTCCGATGTTCAGGCAACCCCGTCCGATACTGATTTGGGGGTGCGCATTACGTTTGACGTGCGCCCCAACCCAATTTTGCGATCGGTGACGACAGAAAACGCGACGATTTTGCCCGACGACGTGGTCGATGACGCGTTTGCCGGACAACAGGGACGGGTGCTGAATTTCGGCGATCTCCAGGCTGGCGTTCAGGATGTTGAAACCTGGTACGCCGACAACGGCTACGTGCTGGCCAAAGTGGTGGACGTGCGCTCTTCGGATGCAGGGGATGTCACCCTTGAGATTGCCGAGGGAGAAATTGAAGAGATTCGAGTTGAGGGCAACACGACCACCCGCGACTTTATCGTCACGCGCGAACTGAGCTTACAGCCCGGCGATGCCTTCAACCGCGATCGCGTGCAGGCAGACTTGCAAAACGTCTTCGCGCTCAATCTCTTTCAAGATGTCAATCTCGCCCTCGAACCTGGCACAGACCCCGACAAAGTGGTGGCTGTCGTCAACGTTGAGGAAAGCAATACAGGGGCGCTGTCGGCAGGGGCGGGGGTTAGCTCGTCAACCGGGCTATTCGGTTCGCTGGGGATTTCCGAGCAGAATTTGGGCGGGAACAACCAAAACCTCAGTTTCGATATCCAACTGGGCACGCGCGAAACGCTCTTCGATATCAACTTTACCGATCCGCAAATTGCCCACTGGCCGACCCCGACCTCATTTAACGCCAGTATTTACAATCAACTCTCCGATAATTTCATCTTTGACGACGGTGCTGATATCAACCGACTCGGCTTCGGAGTCACCTTTTCTCGACCGATCGCGCCCAATTGGCGTGGGAGCCTTGGCTTCCAGCAAGAATTCGTTACTATCCAAGACCAAGTCGCAGGCAATATTCTCGCGTTCAACTCGGATGAAGGCGATAACTACACCAGCTTGCGCTTCGGGTTGGTCAACGACAGGCGCGACAATGCCCTCACTCCGTCGCGGGGGCGCATCATCCGGCTCTCTAGCGATCAATCCGTTCGCGTTTTGGAAAATGGGTTGACGGCCAATCGTCTCGAAGGGAGCTACAGCTTCTTTATTCCGGTTGATTTCACCAATTTCGCGGGAGACTCGACCGAAGTTTTGGCCTTCGACGTGCGTACGGGCACCGTGTTGGGCAGTTTGGCTCCCTACGATGCCTTTTTACTCGGGGGCAGCAACACGATTCGCGGCTACGAACGTGGCGATGTTGGCCTCAGCCGCAGCTACGCGCTGGCTTCAGCGGAGTATCGCTTTCCACTATTCAATCCGGTGGGTGGGGTGTTGTTCGCGGACTACGGCACGGATCTCGGCGGTGCGGACGGGGTATTGGGCAATCCAACAGCGCTGCAAAATCTGCCTGGTAGCGCGTTTGGCGTAGGAGCCGGATTGCGGGTGCAGTCGCCCGTGGGAGCACTTCGCATCGACTACGGTCTCGGCGACGATACCAGCCGCCTGCACTTCAGCATCGGTGAAAAGTTTTAACGGGTCGGTTCTCGCACTGAGTGAGTCTGCGATCGCTGAAATTCCAACGATGTTTTCCCACGAGGCTAGGGTCTCGCCACGCGCGTGAGGCATGATAGGCAGAGTTCAAGGGAACTCTGTTGATGTCGCTCGAACTCGACCACGTGTTTGTCATGACCTCCCCAGGTGCAGCCGAACTGGATCGCATCCTGGACTTGGGATTTTTAGAGGGTAGCTCGAACGTCCATCCCGGCCAAGGCACGGCCAATCGGCGCATCTTTTTTCGCAACGCCAAGCTGGAATTTCTCTGGGTTTGCGATGAGGCCGACGTGCGATCGCCCGCCATCGCCCGCACGAGATTGTGGGAGCGATCGCGATCGGAGCACACGGGCTATTCTCCCTTCGGCATCTGTTTGCGGTGGAGTTCTTCTGAGAAGTGCAAGTCGCTGCCGTTTGAGACCTGGGACTTTCGCCCGCCGTATCTGCCGTCCTCACTCAAGATCGATGTGGCTAGCCAGACCAAACCGTCGGAACCGATGATTTTTATGACCCCATTCAGCAAGCGTCCCGATGCATTGACGGGCGATCGCGCTCAACCCCTCAATCATCCCAACGGCTGTCGCACCCTCACTCGGGTGGCGCTTGCCATCCCCGGCAGCGAGCCTCTCTCCGAAGCAGCAACAGTTCTCGCTGAGTGTGCGGACATTCACATCCATCGACACGATCGCTTTAGCCTCGACATCGAATGCGATCGCGACG
>JBCBTL010000369.1:0-3735 GCA_039818705.1 Cyanobacteria bacterium J06639_1 | reverse complement strand
GGCGGTCAGCGGATCGGTGGCACTCCCCGCCGGCAAGCCACTGTTGCTGTAGTGAGGCGGCTCGTCCGGATCGAGAATCACCTGGCCGCCGGTGGGCTGCGGCAGCAGCGCGGGCAGCGACCACGCGCTCAAACTCAACTGCTCGGGGGCGCTGAAGGGAGAAGATTCCGATAGCTCTTCTTGCGCAGCGGCATCGAGGAGCGGGCGATTGAACGCGGAGTCAGGATTGAGGTCGAACAGTTGGCGAAATAACCAGCTCGGAAGTCCCAAATCCAAACACATCTGTTCGGGCGTGAGGCTGGTGCGCCGGTTTTGCAGGCGATCGCTCCCAAAGTACAGTGCTACCAATACCGGATAGGCCGGCAACGGGTGGCGTTCGGGAACGAGCATTTTCCACATGGCGGGCGTCCATTCCACCCGGAATACCTCCGCTTGCAGGCCGCTGCCAATCACCTGCAGCATTTTGGGATACCCCGATTGCCAGCCGCAAGGGTGATCGTCAAAGCGACAGCGCTGTCGCCCCTGATCGACCGTCATGGGAAAATGGCCGTCATAAAACCGCAGCGGGCACACATCGCGATCGCCGTTCAAAAATTCTTCGTCTTCCCACATGTGGGCGGAAACGGCGTGACACCCCACCCCTGCCTGACCGTTACAGGCTTTCATCCAGCGATACTCAGGTCGCTTCTTTTCAGTAGTCTGGGGCAAAATCGGCTGAGCCACGCCGCGCGCGTCTTGATGAAATAGCGGCCAGACTAGCGGCTCGCCCCCCTCCCCCGCGGGCAAACAGCGATGGTTTTTGGCATAAAACGGGTCGCAAATGTCGCTAGCCACCTGCTGAATGGGCCAGCCACGAGCATCCCCCACCCACGGCAGGCGATCGCGAGAATATTGCAGTGCTAAAGCCACTTCTACACCGGTTGGATGCAGCCCCAGAGCTAGTCTGCGGTACCGTTGCAACAATCGCGATGCCAACAGAAATAAGTCGTAGCGCTGGACGGAGAGGGATGCCATAGTCGGACTGCGAAACCGAGGGCGGAAGCTGGTTCGACCCAGCTAATCCGCTTTCATTCAAGTCTAGAGAACCCGAATCGGCAACTTCGGCCTGACGCAGAAGCGAGCGCATGGCACGAGTACAGACCGGGGATCGCGCTTGCAAGTGGGTCTTACATCACTTCCGCGCTGATTTTGCATGAAAGCCCCGCCCCTCGCATGACATCGAGCGCCGTATGAGGGAGGTCGAGCGCAATTGAGGCAGCGCTCTTAGCGAACTCCCCGCACGAGCCTCTAGAGGGTAAAGTAGCGGTAGCCGAGTTGCCAATGTCGTACCGGATGTAGTCGTACCGGATGTAGTCGTACCGAATGTAGTGGAGTTCGCTACGCCGTTCGTTAGCTCCACTCGCGACATGTCGCTGTCGAATTCTTTTACTAACAGTTACCGTGTCTGAACTCGTCAACGTTTTAGAAGAACAAGTCTTGAAAGAGGCCAATCGACAGGTTGGCTCACTGCCTCTTTCCGTCCAGCGACGGGTTCGCGTCAATGATGTTGCGGCTTACGTCCTCAATCGGATGCCGCCCATGTACGCAACGAATCAAGATGGCTGGGCCTTTCAACGAGAGAAAGCGTTGCGCCGTGTCAGTCGCGAAGTAACGCAGCGGGTATTCGAGGCGATCGACGTGATGAAAAAATCACCCGCTCGAAGCAGCCGTCCTCTGCCGAAAACCGTGACGGCAGAGAGCGCGCTCAATCAAATTCGCACGATTCTAGAGCAGCCCAATCTCGATTGGCTAACCCTGCCGCAGGTCGTCCGTCAACTGCGAGATGCCGCGAAGCCGAGTAACCCTCCTGGCGGTAGCTTCGGCGATCGCCGCTTTAATCGTTAGGCGATCGCACTCGTGCGGCGACCAGAACAAGTCTGGCGAGCTTCAGAAAGGCCTGGGGGCGATCGCCTGAGGCTTGGAAGTCTGCACCCAAGCGCAGACCGGGGTGCAATAAGAACGTGATACTATCGTTAAGAATTTTCAGTACATCAAGACTATATTCTTTACTTTCAGTTCAGCTTTCCCGAAGTCACCCCTCGGAGCGGTTATGGATCAGGCACCCGCAAGCTCAGTGCGTCACTCGGTTCGCCCTATTCCCGTCGGCGTGATTGGGGTGGGCAACATGGGGCAGCATCACGCCCGCGTGTTGGGGTTGATGAAAGAGGTCGAGCTGGTGGGGGTGGCCGACGTGAATGTCGAGCGCGGTCTCGATATTGCTAGTCGCTATCAGGTGCATTTTTACGACGACTATCACGATTTGCTCGATCGCGTTGAAGCCGTTTGCGTAGCCGTGCCGACGGTACTGCATTACGAAGTGGGCATGGCCTGCTTGCAGAAGGGCGTTCACGTCTTAATGGAAAAGCCATTGGCCGCCAGCATCGCGGAGGCGGAATCGCTGGTCAATCACGCAGCCGATTCGGACGCGATTTTACAGGTCGGTCACATCGAGCGCTTCAATCCGGCGTTTCAGGAGTTGCGCAACGTACTCCAGCGGGAAGAATTACTCGCGATCGAAGCGCAGCGCATGAGTCCGTATTCCAAGCGGGCGAATGATGTATCCGTCGTGTTCGATTTGATGATTCACGATATCGACCTGCTGTTGGAACTCGTGCCGTCTCCGGTGACGCGGGTTACGGCTAGCGGCAATCGCGCTTCATCTCATTCCGGCCACCTCGATTTCGTGACGGCGACGTTCGGGTTTGCGAATGGGGTGATTGCGACGCTGACGGCGAGCAAGATTACCCACCGCAAGCTGCGTACGATCGCCGCTCACTGCAAAGACTCGCTGACGGAAGCGGATTTTCTCAATAACGAAATTCTGATTCACCGCCAGACGACGGCGAATTACGTGACGGAGTACGGTCAGGTGCTCTATCGGCAGGACGGCACGATCGAAAAGGTCTACACGAGCAATGTCGAGCCACTGCACGCCGAGCTGGAGCATTTCATTAACTGCGCGCGGGGTGGCAGTCAGCCTTCGGTGGGGGGCGAGCAAGCACTTAAGGCGCTGCGGCTGGCAAGCCAAATCGAGCGGTCTGCGTTAGAGAGTCAAGCTCATCACGAAGAGGGGGTTGCGGTTTCGAGCAAAACTCCTGAGACGGTTTTGACCTAACGGTTTAACCTGACGAACTCGCGATCGCTTAGCTTTCGCTCGGGGGCGATCGCTTCTGTGCGGTAGCAGTCGAGCACATCCAGTCCGTTTGCCGTAGGATAGCGGGTAAGCTCTCGATGCTTGCAATTGGGGCGCGGCGAGCGTTCGGGGTTGGCGAGAGAGCGTCTGAATTTCGTTGTGGAAGCGTCTCATTGTGGATAAGCTCGTCAGTCGCCTGCAAGATTTGTGGACTCATCCCCTTTGGCAAGACCGATCGCGGCAGTGGACGCAGCGCTGGGAGTCAGTGCCTCATCGCGATCGCTGGGTGACGGGCTTGGGTTTGGTGACGTTCGGGGCGCTGCTGTGGTGGCATTGGCCGCTGGCGCTAGCGCTGGTGACGGGCGTGGTGGCGACGCTGGTGGGTTTGTTTTGGCAGGAGCCGGGCGGACGGGCGTTGCGTTCGTTTGCGGCAGAGCTTTGGTACGGCGATACGAGTGGCGTGCTGCGGGCGATTGGCGTAGGGGCGATCGCGCTGGTCAGCAGTTACGCGCTCGGGGCGGCGTGGGCTTCGTCGGGGGATCGCTGGTTGACCACTGGGATTT
>JBCBTL010000368.1:0-3750 GCA_039818705.1 Cyanobacteria bacterium J06639_1 | reverse complement strand
CGGCAGAAATTGGCGCGTTCAAGATCGTTTCAGAATCCGGCGTAGCCGCTGGAATTCGGCGGATTGAAGCTGTGGCCGGGCCAGCCATTTTGGATTACTTGAACGAGCGCGATGTCGTCGTCAAAGACCTAACTGCTCGCTTCAAAATCAAGCCTCACGAGCTGCCCGATCGCGTCAGCAGCCTGCAAGCCGACCTCAAAGCCGCGCAAAAAGATATCGAGCGCCTCAAAAGCGAGCTGGCGATCGCGTCTGCCGAGCAGCTCATAGCCTCGGCCGAAACTGTGGGCGAGTTCCACGTCTTGGTGGCAGAGCTAGCAGGTGCCGAGCCCGAAGCCCTCAAGTCCGCGGCTACGAACCTGTTGCAAAAAATCGGCACTGGAGCAGTCGTGCTCGGATCGGCTCCCAAAGCCGGACAGGTGAGTTGGGTTGCAGCGTTCAGCCCAGAGCTCAACAAACAAGGATTGCAAGCCGGGAAGTTTATCGGCGCGATCGCCAAAATCACCGGCGGCGGGGGTGGCGGTCGTCCCACTCTGGCGCAAGCTGGAGGTCGCAATCCCGACAACCTACCTGAGGCTCTCGCAGCCGCGCGATCGCAACTGCATGAGGCACTCGGCGCTGGAGCCTCGTCGCAGTAGCCTACTGGACGTGCGCATTTCTTGCTGGCACCTCGCGATCGCGCGTTCTACCCGTTGAACGCGCCGCAGAGCGTAACATTTCAAACATTGAATGCGGTTTTCTCGCAGGCCGCAGCACGCAATAATACCTAAGATGCAACGTTATTGCTGTGGTCTAGACAGATAGGCGTAAAGCAAAGGTGAAGCGAGCGTGCATTTTGAAGCAACAGTGTTTTCATGGATGCAGTCTCTGCGGACAAGTAGCGTTCGCGCGGTCATACAGCACGTAATTTTACGTGAGGCTGAGGTTGAACTTGGATATGATAGGCCAGAACTCAAGAGCGCTCGTCACGGCCAAGACACACCGGATTTTATGTGTCGAGGACGATGATTCAGGGCGGCAGCTCTTGCAGGAGTGGTTGGAACTCTTGGGGTACGAGGTCTTTTGTCTGCCCGACGGACGCGAGTTTATGGCTGTTGTGGCCGATATCGTGCCCGATTTGGTGCTGCTGGACTTAAAACTGCCCTACGTTGACGGATTTACGTTACTCGAACAACTTCAACAGTCACATTGGCACTCAATTCCCGCGATCGTTCTATCGGCCTATAGTTTGAAGCCAGAGCGAGATCGAGCCATGATGCTGGGCTGCTTGCACTACGTCGTCAAACCTACGCCTCTCGAATCCTTGCAAACATTGATTCAATCTGAATTGGCGGACGACTCGCCCACACTCTGAGTGCTAACGAATTCATCTACTGCGCAGTTCATACGCTCGTAGTCGGCACGAAGCTGCTGAGTTAATTGCGCGAGTTCGCTAGCAAAGCCTTCAAGGCGCTGGAGGCGATTACCCAAAGCATCCTGTGCGTCTAGATACGCTTCGCGAAATTCTTGTGGAGTCATATCTTTAATCGTGCTGTGCCATGAGACAACTCGAAGCAGGACACAACCAACTGCATCCCACCAGCTCGTCAAGCGAAAACCGCGAATAACAGAGCGACGAATACCTAATTGTATTAATAACTACGCGTATTGTCTAGTTACCACGGATAAATCAATCCCAAGCCGCCTTTAATCCCTACTTCACGCCTACTTCACGCAATTTTTATAAAGCTAACTGTATTTAACGATACTGAATCAGGCAAAATTCTGCCAGGATGCGCCAATCCGCATTTTGCTTGGTAGCCAATATATCCACACTTTGAGTATATTCACTTATTTCACGATCGCGTTTCCAGTCTGGCCTAGCCCAGTGCCGCGATCGCTTCTTCCCGCTCGAACCGGCGATGCCAGGTGGTGAGGGCGATCGCCAGTCCATCCGCCGCATCGTCGGGGCGAGGGATATCTGAAAGGCGCAAGTCGCGAGCGACGGCTTCTTGGACGGCGCGCTTATCGGCATTCCCGTATCCGGTCAGTGCTTGTTTGATCTGAGCGGGGGTGAATTCTTGGGGAAGGAGTTCGTGCTGCGCCATGACGAGCAAAATCACGCCGCGAGCTTGAGCCACTTGAATCGTGTTGCCCATGCGGTAGAAGAAGAGTTTTTCGAGGCCGAGCCAGTTGGGTTGCAGCGTCGAAATCAGCTCGGTGAGGTCTTCATAAAGAATGTGGAGGCGATGAGCCACTGGCGTGCGCTTGGGGGTGGCAATCACGCCGCATTCGATCATGTGCACGGTTCCCGATCGCGGGTCGGCCTCGATCGCGCCGAAGCCCATCGTGCCCATGCCGGGGTCGATGCCTAGAATGCGAACGGTGTCGGACATGACGCGCGCGAGTCTCACGGGAAGGGTCACCGCTCACGCTACTCTATGGAAGGATTCCACGCACGGGTTCGAGGCGCAGCTAGGAGTTAGGTATGGCAAGAACGAGTTGGCTACGAGCGATCGCAAAACAGACTCGGCGAGTGACTGCGGCGATCGCGCTCGGTCTTGCCGTGCTGAGCTTTGGCGCGTCTGCGATGGCGCTTCCGGCGGGGAATGCCGTCACCAACGGTCGGACGCTGCTGCGATTGGCCGCTCCTTTCGAGCAAAAACAGTTGCGCGACGTGGATGCGTCGCTGTCTGAAATCGACAACGACCTCAAGCGCTACGGCTGGGGGGCAGCGAAAGGTCACGTCAAAAAAGCCAATCGGATTTTGGAGAAGAAAGGCGATCGCATCGTGTCGTCTCTGCTGGAAGAACGCCAGGAGCAAGGGAAGGCCGACATTGCCACGCTGCAAGAGCGCATGGTGGAATTCACCGACGTGCTGGAAGAGCAGGATAAAGATCTGGCCTACGCGAGTTTGAATCGGGTTTACACAGCCCTCGAAAATTTGGAAGCTAACGCTATCGAGGGGTTTCCCTTCGAGATTCCGGCTGAATATGACGGTTTCCCTCGCTTGCTCGGGCGCGCGCGGGTGGAAATGGAGACAACCCAAGGCCGCATGTTGCTGCTGCTAGATGGGTACAACGCGCCCATCACAGCGGGGAACTTTGCCGATTTAGTTCAGAAAGGATTTTACGACGGGTCTGAATTCGGCCAGATTGAAGACTTCTTTTACATGCAAGCTGGCGATCCTCCTGGCCCCGAGGATGGCTACATCGATCCCAAAACGGGAGCGAAGCGGGTACTGCCGCTGGAAATCCGCGCGATCGATGAAGTTGTCCCTCATTACGGCGAAACCTTCGAGCAAGCTGGCATTTTCGGTTCCGAACCGGCCATCCCCTTTTCGGCAAAAGGCACGCTGGCGATGGCTCAGTATCCCAACGAACCTAACAGTGCTTCGTCACAGTTCTTCCTGTTCATGGCGGAACCCGATCTTTCCCCCGCTGGTTTGAATTTCATTGACGGTCGCTACGCCACTTTTGGTTATGCCCTCGAAGGCACGGACGTGCTCGATCGCCTCGGTCGTGAAGTGGATAACACCGATCGCATTCTCAAAGCGCGGCTGGTGTCTGGCGCCGAATTCTTGCAAAGCTAGAAGCTCTCGCAGAGGAGAACTGCGACCAGAGGCATACTGACAATAGATCTGCTACCGTCTTTGCTATGCGAGAAACCACGTTGTTGCGCTCTGCTCCGCTGCTCGATGCTGAGTCGTTGACTCGCCAGCTTGGAGCCATTCAGCAACAGCTCGGCGGCAGGTCAGTCATCGTCAGCATTTCG
>JBCBTL010000367.1:0-3757 GCA_039818705.1 Cyanobacteria bacterium J06639_1 | reverse complement strand
GTCCAATCCAGATAGCGCTCGGAGTTACCTGCAAAAGTCTGTCGAACCCCGCCTGCGGGCGGTCATGCTCCCCCTGATCGTGACGTATAAGCAAGACTCTGAAGATGAAGTGCAAGCCGACCTCGCTGCCATTAAAACGGCGATCTCGCGGGACGATCGCATCATTGCAGGGACGACGTTCGGAGCCATTGCGGTCGCCGTCGTGACGGGCTTGCTGATGGCTCGCAGCATTGCCCATCCCCTCAAACTCTTACAAGCCTCCACCGAACGGGTGGGACGCGGAGATTTATCCGCAGGGGTTCGCATTCAGCGTCGTGACGAAGTGGGCGCGCTGGCACTCGCATTCGAGCAAATGCTCGCGGGCTTGCAGGCGACGATGGTATCGCGGTCGTATCTGGATGTCGTCTTGAATTCGATGTCCAGCAGCTTGATTGCGATTGACGGTGACGGTCGCATTCAAAAAGTCAATCAAGCCACGCTGGATTTGCTGGGATATACGACGACCACCGATATTCTGGGGCACTCCATTGGAGAAATTGGAGACGAGCAGGTTGGCAACGCGGTCGCGACGCTGTTGCACGAGGGGCAGGAGTCGTTTTGCGAGGCTACCTACGTAACGCGGGTGGGTCAGGCGATCGCGGTCGATTTCTCCGTATCGCCACTGCACGACGATCGCGGCCACACTAGCGGTGCAGTTTGTATCGCGCGGGATGCCCGCTCCCGTCGTCGCTCCGAGCGGGCACTGCGGGAAAGTGAAGAGCGATATGCCCTCGTGGCTCGCGCCGCCAATGACGGGCTGTGGGATTGGGACTTGCACTCGAACGAAGTGTATTACTCGTCGCGCTGGAAGTCGATGCTGGGCTACGCAGATGACGAAATCGGTGCCGACCCCGAAGAGTGGTTCGCGCGGATTCGGCGCAGCGATCGCGAGCGGGTGCGAGACGCGATCGAAAGTTATATCGAACAAACCACGTCGCATTTTTCTGAAGTGGCGCAGATGTTCGAGCTGGAGTATCCCGTGCGCCACCGCGACGGCAACATCATGTGGATGCTCTGTCGGGGCATTGCCGTGCGGGATGAAGGAGGAGCCGTGTGTCGGTTGGCGGGCACCCACACGGATCTGACTCAGCGCAAGCACACGGAAAGCCAGTTGCGTCACGCCGCATCCCACGACACCCTGACGGGACTGCCCAACCGCGCCTTCTTCACCACTCGTTTGCAAACGGCACTCGACAACGCTCAAATGCAGCCGGACTATCATTTCGCCGTGCTGTTTCTCGATCTCGATCGCTTCAAGGTGATCAACGATAGCCTCGGTCACCACATCGGCGATCGCCTGCTGCAAGCGTTTGCCGAACGATTGCAGGGGTGCGTGCGCGATCGCGACAACATCGCCCGACTCGGAGGGGACGAGTTTGCCATCTTGCTCGATCGCATCGGCCAAGAAAAAGAAGCTACAGCGATCGCCGATCGGATTCAAACCGCCCTTACCGAACCGTTCGATTTGGGGGGGCGGGACGTGTTCGTTTCGACCAGTATCGGAATTGCCCTGAACACCACCGGCTACGAGCGGATTGAGGCGCTGCTGCGGGATGCCGACACGGCCATGTATCACGCTAAAGCGAGCGGCAAAGCCCGATATGCCATCTTCGACAGCGACATGCACGTCCAGGCCGTCAACCGTTTGCATCTAGAAAATGACCTGCGCCGCGCGATCGAGCGGGAAGAATTCGTGGTTCACTATCAGCCCATCGTCGAACTGCGATCGGGTCGCATTGCAGGCTTTGAAGCCTTGATTCGCTGGCAACATCCCGAGCGAGGGCTCGTGCCTCCCAACGAATTCGTCCCCATTGCCGAAGAAACCGAAGCGATCGTGCCAATTGGCTGGTGGGTGATGCGCCGCGCCTGTGAGGATTTACAGCAGTGGCACCAGCAGTTCCCCGATCGCCAAGATTTGACCGTCAGCGTGAACTTGTCCGGCAAACAGTTCGTCCAGCTAGACAGCAACGAACGCATTGCCCAAATTGTCGATATTTTGCACGAAACTCAACTTCAGCCCCGCCATCTCAAACTCGAAATTACGGAAAGCGTCGTGATTGAAAACAACGCGATCGCCGCGCGAGCCTTCGAGCATTTGGGCGAGTTGGGCATTCATTTGGCGATGGACGATTTCGGCACGGGATATTCCTCCCTCAGCTACCTGCACCGGATGCACGTTCAGACGCTCAAGGTCGATCGCTCTTTTGTTTGCGGCATCGAGTCCGAACCGGAAAAGATCGAACTGGTACGAGCGGTCTCTAGTTTGGCGACAGCTTTTGGTTTGGACATCGTGGCGGAGGGTATCGAAACGACCGCTCAGCAAGAGCGCGTTGTGGAGTTAGGCTGCGTTTACGGTCAGGGCTATCTCTTCTCAAAGCCCGTTCCCGCCCCAAATGCGATCGAACTGCTGACACAATCGGCGATCGCGAGTTCCCAGGTGCCGATCGCGTAATCGGTTCGCCGCTCATCGCTCCAAAAGCCGCCCTCCAGAAAGCCGTCCCCAACCCTATTCCGTCCCGTTCGATGACTGAAACCGACCCTGCCTTCCTCGCCAGCGTGCGCGTTGTCTTGGTGGAACCGGCTGGCGCGCTCAACCTAGGCTCGATCGCCCGCGTCATGAAAAATATGGGGGTGTCCGACCTATGGCTGGTCGCGCCCCGCTGTCATCCCAGCGATCGCGAGGCGGTGCAGATGGCCGTCCACGCGGCTGAGGTGTTGGAGAACGCCCGCCGGGTTAGCTCTTTGGCCGAGGCGATCGCGGGCTGTCAGTGGGTGGTGGGAACGGCAGGTCGATTGCACCCGTCAGACTTCGCGACGACTTCCCCGCGCGAACAGCTTTCTCAGTTGGTAAAGGCAAATCGCGTGCCGGGAGCGATCGTCTTCGGCCCCGAAGATCGAGGGCTGAACAACCGCGAGCTGGCAGTATGTCAGCATCACGTCACGATTCCTAGCTCGGACAGCTATCCGTCGCTGAACTTAGCGCAAGCCGTAGGGATTTGTTTGTACGAGCTGCGGATGGCTTGTCTGACAGCCCTGCCCGTCCTCCCCAACAGCGGAGATACCGTTCCGGCGGACGTGATGGAAGGGTTCTACGGTCATTTAGAAGCACTGCTGCTGAAAATCGGGTATCTCCATCCCCACACGGCGCAGCGCAAGCTGGAAAAGTTTCGTCGCCTGTTTAACCGCGCTCGTCTCACGAAACCAGAAGTGGCCTTGCTGCGCGGCGTGGTGCGCCAGTTGGGCTGGGCGTACGAGCAACCGAACCCCAACCAACCGAAGCCCAGCCACCCCACAGGCGATCGCGATTAAGCCTTGCGACGAGGGAGCGATCGCGCTTCCGACAGCAGCGTCAGCACGTGCTTGAGGGTGGATTTCAACACGCGGGGCGCACCGAAGTCGATGGGAATGAGGCGATCGGGAAGCTGCCAGTCATCAACGCACAGGTTTTGCCAAGACTCTCCAGCGATCGCGATTTCCTCCAGTTCCGGCATTGCGCCCAGCTCGCGTCCAGCCAAGTAAATGGGAACCGTATCGGGGTCTACATCCAGAATTGCCATCAACACGCGATCGAGTGCGAACACGTCCGTTGAAGCGCCCATAATGCCCAAAGGCCGTGCCGTACCGCCGCTGGGGCCGTTGCCCTCGTGGCCGATGATGCCGTCCACCACGGTCAGTTGAGGGGCGATCGCGGCGGCGGTTTCGACGAGCATCTTGCCGA
>JBCBTL010000366.1:0-3770 GCA_039818705.1 Cyanobacteria bacterium J06639_1 | reverse complement strand
AAGGAGCCGTATCCTTTTGCGAAAAGACAGCAGGAACGTTTTCTCGGCCTTTGAAGAGTAGGAGACCTAGAAACGTGATGACGCAGCCGCCAGCCAGAATTTGGATAAGTCGATGACTATGAACCCATCGCAGGAGCCTATCGTCATGAATGCATCTACCACGCTCCCGAATGTCCCGACATCGTTCGACATCGGGGGAGAGTTGACGGTCAATCGCCTGGGCTACGGAGCTATGCGTTTGACGGGGCAACCGGGAAACTTTGGTTCCTACGCAGATTGGGAGGGAGGAAAAACGTTACTGCGTCGAGCAGTCGAGTTAGGAATTAACTTCATCGACACGGCTGAGGCATACGGCCCTGGAGACAACGAAGCCATCATTGCGGATGCGCTGTTTCCCTATGCCCAAAATGTCGTCATCGCGACGAAAGGCGGTATCGACAAACCCGCCCCCGATCGCATTCGAGCCAACGGCAGCCCTAAATTTCTCAGACAGGGTGTAGAAGGAAGTTTGCGGAGGTTAAAGCGCGATCGCCTCGACCTGTACCAACTCCACCGCCCCGATCCGAACGTCCCGTTTGCCGAGTCCGTCGGTGCGCTAGCTGAACTGCAACGGGAAGGCAAACTTCGCCATATCGGTTTGTCCAACGTCACGCTGGAACAAGTGCGGGAGGCGCAGGAGATCGCGCCCATTGCTTCCATTCAAAACCGCTTTGGACTTCTCGAACGCTCCCACGAAGCGTTGCTGGACTACAGCACGACTGAAGGGATTGCTTTCATCCCCTATGGCTCTCTGGGCGCGCATCCTCTCAAACGCGGTGCGCCGATCGCTCAGGCGGAAGGTGCGATCGCTCAGATCGCTCGACGACACGACACAACCCCAACTCAAATTGCCTTAGCGTGGTTGCTTCACCGCGCTCCCAACATCATCCTGATTCCAGGAACCACGACCATCGAACATTTGGAAGACAATATCAACGCAGCATCGATTCACCTGTCAGAATCGGAGTTCGAGCAGCTCAATCATTCGCATTTGGGAGCATCGTGATGGCACTTCGCGTGGATAAACGAGCCTTAGTCACGGGGGGCAATCGCGGGATTGGGTTGGCGATCGCCCGAGGATTATTAGACAAGGGCTGCGAGGTCATCATCACGTCGCGATCCCTCGAAAAAGCCGAACGCGCAGCAAAAGACCTCAAAGGTACCGTCACCGCGCTCGAACTCGATGTCAGCGACGATGACTCGATCGCCCGCGCAGTGGAATCTATCGGGCAGAATGGCGATCGCCTGGACGTACTCGTCAACAACGCTGGAATTTATCCCGACGAGGGCGTGGACATCCTGACTGTCTCTCGTGACCTCCTCGCTAAGACGACGAACGCCAATACCTTCGGCGCGATTCGCATGGTGCAAGCTTGTTTGCCGCTGTTAGAGCGATCGCCTGACGCCCGCGTCATCAGTGTTTCTAGTGGCTATGGAGCGTTGGACGGACTCACCGCTGGCGTTCCGAGCTACTGCCTGTCCAAATTCGCCCTCAACGGCGCGACTGTGATGCTGGCGCAAGCCCTCCAAACCAGAGGCATTGCCGCCAACGTCATCGATCCGGGGTGGGTGAGAACGGATATGGGTGGCACGTCAGCCCCGCGATCGCCCGAGCAAGGAGCTGACACGGCGATCTGGTTGGCAACAGAAGCATCGCCCGAGGAGACGGGCAAGTTTTGGCGCGATCGCGAGGTGGTGGCGTTTTAAATGTGACAGGTTAAGAATCAGCAATGCTAGCCAGAGAGTTGAAGTGTTTAAAACCCATAGTCGTTATCAATGTCCGAAATTAAGGCAGTATGGCGACAAGCTTCTGACTAGCATTCAGGCTACTCCAAATAGCCCTGGACTAATCGCTGTCTTCCGATATCCTCAATCCCGAACAATTCGCTCCAAATGAAAGCATCGATCGCCCCCTCCCCCACTCCAAATCCCCGAGCGTGGCGCGGTAGTGCCGAGCTGGTTTTCGCTCGCGAAGGCGATCGCACTCTGCCCATTCACATCTGCACGCGCGCGCCGTTCAAAGTGCAGCGATCGCTTTACCCCGAAGGTTCTGAAATCTGCTACGCCACCCTCGTTCACACCGCCGGAGGCATGGTGGGCGGCGACGTTCTCGACCAATCCATTCACCTGCACGCTGGCAGTCAAGTGTTTTTGACCACTCCTGCCGCTGGAAAAATCTATCGCACGATGGGCGAGCCTTGTTTGCAAACCGCAACCCTCCGCATCGAACCAGGAGCGTATTTGGAGTGGCTGCCGCAGGATGCGATAGCCTTCAACGGAGCGAATTACATTCAAAATATCCGCGTTGACTTGTCACCAGGCGGACAAATCTTGCTGTGGGACATCGCGCGACTGGGGCGGACAGCGCGGGGCGAGCAACTTTTGCAAGGGGAATGGCGATCGCAAGTCGAAGTGTGGCAAGAAGATCTCCCGCTATGGATCGACCACCAGTTCGTCCGAGGCGGCGAAGCAATGACATCAAGTCCTCATGCGCTGGCGGGCTATCCCGTGATGGGGACGCTCGCGCGGGTGGGTCGCTCTTTTACCGATGCAGAAATGGAAGATTTGCGGGAGGCGATCGCCTTCGTGCCACCGCAATATATTGGCCTCACTCGCAGCCTGAACGGTCTAGTCTGCCGGTATCGCGGCACGTCCAGCCAGATGGCGCGGCAGTGTTTTACGCGGATCTGGCAGCGGCTTCGGTATTTCGAGCGAGGTAAAATGCCCGACGTGCCTCGCGTGTGGCGCTAGCAATCGCGTTTTTGGGACTCTCATGCAACTTTCCCCTCAAGAAAAAGACAAACTGCTCATTTTCACAGCGGCTTTGTTGGCCGAACGTCGCAAAGCCAAAGGACTCAAACTCAACTATCCCGAAGCCGTCGCTTACATCACGGCGGGAATTTTGGAGGGGGCGCGGGAAGGCCGCACGGTGTCGGAGTTGATGAGCTTCGGGACGACGCTGCTAAATCGCGATGACGTGATGGATGGCATCCCGGAAATGATTCACGAAGTCCAAGTGGAAGCCACATTTCCCGACGGAACGAAACTGGTCACCGTTCACGCCCCGATCGCGTGATGGCTGTGGGTGGCGGCTCATCCCCCTTTTATAATCGAGGCGATGACTGCATATGCTGCGAGTTTCATGGTTAGCGCTCCCAAAAAACCGTTAACTCTGGATGCATTTCTCACCCTGCCAGAGACCAATCCAGCCAGTGAGTTCGTGGCTGGAGATGTTTGGCAAAAGCCGATGCCGCAGGGGAAACATAGTTGCATTCAAACCGAATTAGCTGCATCAATAAACGCTCAGCTCAAGCCTCAGCGGATTGCCCGAGCGTTTGCCGAGTTGCGCTGTACGTTCGGCGATCGCTCCATCGTTCCCGATATTGCCGTATTTACTTGGGCGCGCATTGCTCGGGATGAAAATGGCGAAGTGGCCAATGCGTTTGCCACGCCTCCCGACTGGACGATTGAGATTCTTTCTCCCGGTCAAAGCCAAACCAAAGTCACTAAAAATATTCTTTATTGTCTCGAACGGGGTACTGAAATGGGGTGGCTAGTCGATCCCGAAGAGAAAACGATTTTGATTTATCGCGGCGATCGCGCTCCTTTGGCATTAGATTTACCCAAAACTCTTCTCCCCACCCCCAACTTTGCAACCCATGTTGCCTTGAGCGTAGGTAATGTATTTACCTGGCTCAAGGAGTAGATTTAAATGGATAAAATAAACTGTT
>JBCBTL010000365.1:0-3776 GCA_039818705.1 Cyanobacteria bacterium J06639_1 | reverse complement strand
GCAGACATCACGCTGCGTTACGTAGCAGAAAAAGCGATCGCGAGGCACTTTCCCGGCGCGATCGTCTGCGGTCACTGTTGCAGCTTGGCCGTCCAGTCTGCCGAAGTCGCTGCGGAGACGATCGCTCGCGTGCGGGAGGCAGGGATTGGCATTGTCAGTCTGCCGCTGTGCAACATGTACCTTCAAGATCGCCAGCAAGCGGCCTCACAAGCTATTTGGCCTGATGAAGCCGCGATCGCCCCCCAGCTCACGCCGCGCTGGCGTGGTGTAACGCTGCTGCACGAGCTGAAACAGCAGGGCATCCCGGTTGCAGTTGCCAATGATAACTGTCGCGATCCCTTTCACGGCTTTGGCGACGGCGACATGTTCGAGGTCTTCGCACAGTCAGCCAAAACGGCCCATTTCGACATGCCCTACGGCAACTGGCCGCAATCTGTAACCACAACTCCAGCTCGACTGATGGGCTTGCCCGACTTCGGCGCAATCGCCCCCGGTCGTCCTGCCGATCTGGTGCTGTTTCGCGGCAGATCGTTCAGCGAATTACTCGCTCGTCCCCAAAGCGATCGCGTGGTTTTACGCCAGGGGAAAGCGATCGATCCGACATTACCGGATTACTCAGAACTCGACGACCTGGTGGATTGAAGGAATAGCTGCGAGCTCAAGCTTGCTCGAACCATCCTCAACGAACGCGGCTCAAACGCTCTAGACTGAGGACGGCTTCAGAGATTGACGACTGCGAGGAAGACCGTGAGCCTGAAAGATCGCATCACCGACGACATCAAAACCGCGATGAAAGCCCGCGATAAAGTTCGGCTGGAAACCGTGCGCAGCATCAAAAAGGGGTTGCTGGAAAAAGAAGTCAGCATCCGCCCCTCGGGACGAGACACCCTTAATGAAGCAGAAGAAATCGAGGTGCTGGTGCAACAAGCCAAGCAGCGCCGGGACTCGATCGCCCAATATCAAAACGCCAACCGCGAAGACCTCGCCGATAAAGAAGCCCAGGAACTCGCCGTCATTGAAGAGTACTTGCCCGAGCAGCTCTCGAGTGAGGAAGTCGAAGCGATCGTGGACGACATCATCGCGGAAGTGGGAGCCACCTCCGCCCGCGATATGGGCAAGGTGATGGGGCCTGCGATGCAGAAGCTCAAGGGCAAGGCCGATGGCGGCAAAGTGCAGCAAATCGTGAAATCGAAGCTGAGTTAGGGACGCTGAGTTAGGCGATCGCGACTGCAACGGCGCAATGTCCGTACCGCGTCAGCCAAAATCCCGCGCTAAAATTCCCGTACGCGGAGCGTTGGCGCGTTCGTCAGCGCAGATGCACGGCAAGCGAAAGACTTTGCCACCAACTGTGACGCAGCTCTGCACGCACGCTTTCAAAACCGGCGAACGTTTCACCCTAGGTTAAAGAGGACACGCCATGCCTTCAAACGAACCTCGCACGTACTCTCTAGCGCTCAACGGCTGGGGCTTCTGGCTGGGATGTTTGGCAGTAGCGCTGCTCCTCACGCGCCTCGGACTGGGCTGGCTGGTGGCATTGCCCGTCATCTTTCTGGTCGTGCTGCTGACTCTGCCTGTCGTGATGGTGCTGCTATTTCGCTGGTGGGTGAGCAACCGCCTCGCCACCGACGCTTGTCCCGTATGCCGCTTTGAGTCTCAGGCTATGGAAGGCACGCGCTTTTTCTGTCCTAGCTGCGGCGAACCCCTCTACGTTGCCGATCGCCAATTCTTCCGACAGTCTCCTCCTGGCACTGTAGAAGTTGAAGTGCTGGAAGACTAAGCTGCAATCTCGCCTTAACCTGTCATTCACGCTTGCGTGTGAGCTTCCACTCGGCGCGCGGGGCGTTCGGTCTGTACGATCGCGAGCGCTTCCCGCAGTGCCGAGAGCCGATTTTCCACCTGAACGAGTTTGGGCGATACAGTTGGTCTCGCGCCTGCTTCTGCTCGGCAGAAGCGTTGCAGGTCTAAATGATCTAGGCTGTGCTGCACTTGCGATGTGGTCGAGACGATCCAAACGTCGTGACGGCGGGCGATCGCGTCTCTCACGGTAGATTCAATCGCTAGAGAGGCCGTCACGCCAATCGAAGGCACGTCGCTGAGATCGAGCACCAAAACGCGGTAAGTCTGCACGATCGCCATCCGCCGCGCAATGCTCTTGGCCGCGCCAAAACTCATCGGGCCGCCGAACTGGAATAACAGGATGTCTCCACTGGCGCGAGTGAGGATATCTTTTTCTTCCGGACTTAAGTTTCGACCCTGGGCGGGATCGGTAACCGCTTGAATGCGATCGCTTTGTTCGTCGCTCAATCGCTTGATCGTCAGCATATTCGCCACGAACGCCCCCACCAGCACGGCGGTGATCAGATCGACGAACACCGTTAGCAGCAATACCAAGTACATCACGCCCGTCCCTTTGAGGGAGAGTCGGGGGGCGCGCTTGATAAATCCCCAGTCAACGATGTCGATCCCCACTTTCAAGAGCAGACCGGCCAGCACCGCCGTCGGAATTCGAGCGGTGAGCGGGTTCGCCCAAAACACCACCAACAGCAGCGTCAGCGCGTAAATCATTCCCGAAAGCGGCGTTCGGCCTCCGGCCTGCACGTTCGCCACGGTGCGCATCGTCGCCCCCGCCCCCGGCAAGCCGCCGCACAATCCAGACATGAGATTGCCGATTCCCTGACCGATGAGTTCTTTATCGGAGTTGTGTTGCGTGCGCGTGATACTGTCGGCTACTAGCGAGGTCAGCAGCGAGTCGATCGCCCCCAACATGCCCAGCATCATGCCGAAGCGCAGCATGTCAGCAAACTCGCCCGCGCTAAAAGTGGGCAGTTGCAAGCTCGGCAATCCTCTAGGAATCGCGCCAATGCGATCGATGTCAGCATCCCCCAGCACGAGTACGGAAACCACCGTCCCCGCAACTAATGCGAGCAAAGGGGCGGGGACGATGCGATTGACTTTGGGGGGAATGGCAAAGACCACGATCAGGGTTAGCAGACCGATCCCCATCGCAGCCAAGTTGGGATCTCCAAACTGGCTCGGCAGTTGTTGCAGCGTCTTGACCGCGTTGCCAGAGCCGCTGTAGCCCAGCAGCACGGGGATTTGCAGCAAAATAATAATCGCGCCGATTCCGGACATGAATCCCGAGATGACGGTGTAGGGCATCAGCGTGATGTACTGTCCCAGCCGCAAAACACCGAACGAGATTTGCAACAGCCCGCCCAGCATCACCACCGTGAATGCTAGCGCTAACCCTGTCTCGGGGTGGCGATCGACTAAGGCGGCAATTACCGACGTTGCTACCACCGTCATCGGTCCTGTGGGCCCTGAAACTTGAGCGGGAGTGCCCCCGAACAAGGCCGCGAAAAAGCCGACGACGATCGCCCCGTACAAACCAGCGATCGCCCCCGCCCCCGATTGCACGCCGAAGGCAAGCGCTAGAGGGAGGCCGACGATCGCTGCAGTGATGCCGCCGAACAGGTCACCGCGCCAGTTACGCAGGTGAAGCGACGCAAATGGATGGATAGTCACGGCTTGATGACTCGCAAATGGAAGTGATTCGATCGAATCGAGCGATGCGCTCCCTCTAGCTGCCGCTCGAAAATCTAGCGATCGACCAGAACTGTGAAATGGGCGACTCGACCGTGGAGCCGTCGTGCTACTGAGTCCCTAACGGCATGGGTTACTAGTCGTAAGTGCCCATTACAGCAGATCGATGTCGAGATCTTTACTGTACTGCGCGATTTCCGCTTCAGGATGCCCGACGAGCCGTTAGCACGAAG
>JBCBTL010000364.1:0-3792 GCA_039818705.1 Cyanobacteria bacterium J06639_1 | reverse complement strand
ACTGTGTCGCAGAAGCGGAAGCGAAAGGCGCCGAGTTCTTGGGCGAGCTGAGCGATCTCGATCAGAACATCTTCGCGGGCGCGGGAGCTGTCTTCACCGCCTACGCAAACCTCTAGTCCTCGATCGCGGGCAAACGCGATCGCCTCTTTGAATTGGGTCAGCATCCGAGTGCGGTTGCCCTGAAACTTGACCCGAATTTGCACGTCCGAGACGGGGATGGAAATGTGAACTCGCTGGAGGCCGCAGTGCATCGACGCTTCGATATCGGAGATGACGGCGCGGTTCCAGCCTAGAAGCTGCGCGTTGAGGCCGAGATCGACAATGGCTCGAATCGAGGTGGCCTCCTCACCCCCCATGGCTGGGATGCCTACCTCCAGTTCGGGCACGCCGATCGCGTCGAGGAAGGAGGCGATCGCCACTTTTTCATCGAGGCCGAAGGCTACTCCTGCCGCCTGTTCGCCATCTCGCAGGGTGGTGTCGTTGATGTAGACGTGGGGTTGAGCGGTCATGGTCGCCTCTTGAGGATATGAGGGCACGGGAAGGGGGAAGTGAAACAGCGTCGCCAGCAGGTTCGGACGAGTCTGCGATCGCGAGAAACCTGCTGGCAAGGGGTCACCGGGTGAATGCAAACGTGAGGCTGTCTTCCGCTAGGAAATGCTCTAGATGAAACGCTCGGTCTTCGGTTTTCAAGAGCATTTGTTCGTAGAGATAGCGAGTCGCGCGATCGCCTAAGCTTTCGGCCTCAGTGGCAAGGCGACGCAGCAATCCGATGACGGCTTGCTCGGCAGTTAGATCGGATTCGAGCATGTGGCGGCAGGTGAAGGCACCGTCGGGTTCGGGGGTGAAGCAGCACAACTCCGATAGCGTGGTAAAGCTGCCAGCGGGTATGCCCCCCAACCCGTTCAGACGCTCAGCAGCGTCGTGGGCTAGCTCGCGGGTGGCTTCGTAGCTCTCTTGCAGGAACTCGTGGATGGAGTAGAACTCCGCGCCTTCGACCACGAAATGGTGTTTCTGGTACTGCAGGGACAGGGCTTGCAGACTGGCGAAGGTGAGATTGAGCCCCTCGCAGATGGAGGTGGTGATGTCGCGATCGAAACCAACGGGGTTGTTGCCGACTTCGCCGAAGGGACGCACGGGGGCTTGAGTAGTGGGAGTGGTCATTGAAGGACTCCAAGGGATGAAAGGGTAGGTCGAGGCAGAGTGGGAAAGACCTGAAGCAAAGGCGGGTTGCCGAGACGAGCTAGCGATCGGCGGTGCAGGGAAGCCGAGTGTGCCAGCATCGTTCCAGCCAGATCACGCCAGCTTGGCGAGGCAGGGTAAATCGACGCACGACGCTGTTCACGAGCATGAGAGCGACGGCGTGATTGACGCGGACGCGCAGGGTGCCATCGGCGGGACAAACTGAGGGGATTTTGAGTTCCTGCAAGCGGCGATGAACTGACCAGCGATCGCTGCGCTGCACGGATACGGTATGTCCCCAGTTCGGGGCGGACTTATTCATGGGGGCGAGACTCCGAGGGATTGAGGGGCGAGCAGGTTAGATGCAGCAATTGGGTTTCTAGCGCGGTAATGCGAGCTGTGAGCCGTTGCAGCGTGTCGTCCTCGAAATCGGGAAGCTGCCCGTGCTCTAGGGGGGCGATCGCGGTGTTGCATTCGCAGATATTGCGGCTGGGCATGCCGACAGCAGTGCAGTTGGGGGGTACGTCTTGTAACACCACTGCGCCTGCGCCGATGCGGGCGCGATCGCCGACGTGAATATTGCCGAGGACTTTGGCTCCGCTGCCGATGACGGCGCGACTGCCAATGGTGGGATGGCGTTTGCCCGTTTCTTTGCCCGTGCCGCCCAAGGTGACTCCCTGGTAAATCAGCGCGTAGCTGCCGACGACGGCAGTTTCGCCGATGACAACGCCCATACCGTGATCGATGAAGACGCCCTGGCCGAGTTGAGCGCCGGGGTGAATTTCAATACCCGTGAAAAACCGAGTCAGATGGGAAATGAGGCGGGGAAAAAAGGCGATGCTGCGTCGATGCAACCAGTGGGCTAGGCGGTGAGCGCAAATGGCATGGAGGCCCGGGTAACAGCACAGCACCTCTAGCCAGTGCCGCGCAGCAGGATCGCGCTCGAAGATGACGGCGAAATCTGCGGCGAGCGGGCACTGCGGGCAACGCTCGACCCAAGACAGCAGATGGCGAACGAAGCGGTGCGGCAGAGAGGGTGACATGGCTCTGGAGGGGCGGGGGTTCATGCCGATAACAATCGCGGTGACTTGCTTATAGCAACCGCGATTGGAGATACGCGATCGTCGCGCCCCATCCAGACTTACTAGAACTATTAGATGTGTACTCAAATGCTGAAGTGCTCGTTCTTCGGGAAGCAAGACTTTTTTTTGGGTTGGGGGGCGAGTATTTCAGCAGCTAGGTGCGAGTATTTTTCGATCTGGGTACGAGTATTGAGTACTCAGACTCGAACCTCAGCAGAGAGGCGATCGCACCGCAATTTATCACTTGAAAAGCAGATATCACTTCGTGTACTCAAATCGCAATTCTCAAATTCATTTACATATATATCTTCCGAGAAATGTAGCCAATCAATCTAAAATCAATATAACGAGATTGAGAATTCCTGAAGGATTTTTAAGTATTGCTGAGATTGCGTTCGGATACTTTGCGATCGCTGGTTCGTCACTTTTTTGGTAGCTGAGTATACAAAAAAGTGACGACTGAGTACTCGACCGCGAACGGTTTAAGATGCCTCAAATTAGGGTCAATCTCCCTCTGGGAGAGAGTTTTGCTTGAGTGCAGTAAGCCTAGAGCCGGGGCAGAAAAATACTCGTCCGGGGATTGAAAAATACTCGTGCCCCGATCTCAAAAAAATATTTTATGCCCTGACGGTCGGGGTTCTAGCGGTTGAGTACGGCATTAATTATTCAATCAACTCTATCGGGGCGTGGCTCGTAGAGACTTTTTGAGCCGCTGATATAACGCTTTCAACGCCAAGCACCTCCTTCTCACATCTCCGGTGTCTTGAGTGGAATCGATCGACGACAGCGTCAAACTCTGCTCGGTTAGAGCCAATATCTCTGGACGCACGGTGTTTTGGTTTCCACTTAGTCAACGCGAAAAGTTGCAGGCGTTTCCCCCCTAGTTGGATCTCACGCTCGGTCTAACTCAGTTGTCTCCATGGGGAGACACCCTCCGTCTCCCCAGTTATAGAGAACATCTCCAATTGCTAGAGGTTTTTCGTTCCTGATGACGCTCCGATCACTCTGTCCTCTACCACCGAAAACCCATGACGCCACCGCCCCCCACTGCACTCGCTTCAGCGCCTCCTAAGTCGCCCGAGCTGGACATTCTGTTGACCAAAACTCAAACCAAGGTCAAAAAATCCGGCGGTGGCTGTGGCTGCAGCAGTAAGAGCGATGCCACCAGCACCATCAGCGAATCTCTGCAAGCCCGCATTGAAAAGCATCCCTGCTACAGCGAAGAAGCTCACCATCACTACGCTCGGATGCACGTTGCCGTAGCTCCGGCCTGCAACATTCAGTGCAACTACTGCAACCGGAAATACGACTGCGCCAATGAAAGTCGTCCTGGCGTGGTCAGCGAACTTCTAACGCCGGAAGAAGCCGCCCACAAAGTGTTGGTCGTGGCGGGCAAAATTCCCCAAATGACCGTGCTGGGCATTGCCGGGCCGGGCGACCCGCTCGCGAACCCCGAAAAAACCTTCCGCACCTTTGAACTGATTGCCGATAAAGCCCCTGACATCAAGCTCTGCCTTTCCACCAACGGCCT
>JBCBTL010000363.1:0-3805 GCA_039818705.1 Cyanobacteria bacterium J06639_1 | reverse complement strand
CTGGAACGACGATGGCAGCCGTCCCGGAAATTCCGCCGTCAACACCGCCATCGGCACGGGGATCGGCGTGCAGTGGGAGACGAGCGATCGCTTGCTCTTAAGACTCGACTGGGGCGTACCGTTGACTTCAATCGCGCGCGATCGCCGCACGTGGCAAGATAACGGCCTGTATTTCTCGATGTCGTACGCCGCATTTTGAGCCTGCTAGACTCGCGAACATCCTTCATAAAAACCCTTCTGACTGTCCGAACGCTCGCAGGCGAGGCATACAGTGCCGCTGATAAAAGCTGCTGAGCGTTGAAACCGAGATATCGAATTCGGCGGCCAACTCCTTCCATCCCGTTTCGGGGGGAAGACGACGCACGATTAAGACCTGCGCGTTGATATCGGGGCGATCGCGAACGTGGGTGCGCCGCAGGTCGCCGGTGATATCCTCCTTCACCCAAGCCGTGACGCGCTCCAGAATGGGAGGAATTTCGGGTGGGGATGCGACCCGCTCTAACGGTGATCGTCCGACGTAATCGCGATCGCGAGGAGTTGCAAATCGATTGCGACGTTCGTAGGTTTCAATTTCGAAATCTTGAAGACGGCGTTTGAGGTAGGCATTCAACCAGGTGACGATACTGCTGCGATCGGGATCGTACGCTTGTCCCGTGTTTCCGGCCTCCTCGCAAATGTTTTGACAGAAGTAGATCCAAGTTCGCTGCAACGCATCCGCGTAATGGGGAGCGTTATCCTGCCACAGCTTCGGCCTCACCAATGCGACGATTCGCGTTAATGCTTTTTGACGTTCGACATGACCGGGTGGGTAGCGACAGGCTGTTCTGGCCAATCTAGCGAGTTCGTCTCCGAGGTCGTCCATGCCACCGCGCATCCTCATCTGTACCCTTTGCCGTATCTTATCGGTCAGAAGCAGAGAGCGATCGCGCAACCGCTGTCAGAACCATGATTTGCTGCCCGCACGGGCATCGCTCGACCCGCTGGGGGAACTCCATCTCTGAACCGCGCCAAGAAAATGTGCCTTTCTATCAACCTATTCGCGTCAAAATCTGCATAAAAAATAGGCGGCGATCTGACAAGTAGTGTGGTGATTTGCTGAAAGCCTGCTTGCGTGCTCCGGCAAACCCGAGCAAGCCCTGGTTTGGGGCAGACGTTTTCTGGAATTCGAGCATGACGAATCGACCGTTTGGGGATGAGGGATGGCACGGAACCGAGGCGGGGTTCGGCCTTCCGTTTGCGATAAACGTTGCTTCCGATCGTGCCGAACTGCGCTGGATGGGGATGCTCAAACACGTTCCGTTTCGCGACTACGGCTTTGAGCCTGGAGTGGGAGCAGCGGCGGCTGGGCTGTCTCAGCAAGAGCTGTTCTGGGGGCCGACCGTTTTGGATGTCAATGGCGATCGCGTGGTGACGCGGAGCACGATTTTCCGCGGCCCCATGCCAGGCGATTTAGTGGGGCCGTATTTGTCGCAGTTTTTGCTGCTGGCGGCAAGGGAGCAGATGCAGCGCCAGCCCGATACTCTGACGCGATTGCCAATTTGTTTGGCAGACGCGATCGCCTACGTGCGATCGCGATCGATGTATCAACCCTATTTGGATGCTGTGGCCGTACTCCAACAGTTTCCTGACATTTGGAGAGATGCTGACCTCATGCAGCTTCAAGCACGCATTGCGGAAGTCGCGACCGAGGCGTTGAAGATTGCAAGCGATCGCTACCAGTTCGATTCGCGGTTGCAGTGGGTCAGGCAAACCGACGAGCAGCAGCCTCGCATCCCCGATGACGATGTCGCTAAGCTAGAAGCGCTTGCGGTCGTGGAGCAGGCCGCGATCTCCGGGGCAGGAACGGCTATTTTGGTGGCTGAGTTTGGCACTGAGACCTTGATAGGGCGACCGATAGTTCCTACATCTGAGGGTTTAGAACTCGAAGCTTATTACTCTCAAGGAGCAGGGTCTTTGGGTCAGCTAACCGTTGAGAGCGAGTTGGAGAAGTTGGCAACGAACTTGGTTGTGGCAAGGGCAATGCCGTGGATGCCTTGGCGTAAGCTCTTTCGCGAGGCGTTCGAGCTTGGAGAAAACGTGGCGATTTCGCGGGTAATAAAGTGAGTTCGATGCTGGCTCGGCCAGGTGCATCGTATTGAGTCGCGAGTTTTTCCAAATTTTGCATAACATCCCAGAAAATCCCCGAACACTACATGGGTGGTTTTTAAGTAACAGTGCTGTGTGAAGCGTTGCTTGTTTGTAAGGTATTCGAGTGGGCTAAGTCTCGGCCTCAGACCATGATGTTTGCTCGCGAGGAGCAATTCTCGTGTGGCTACTTTGAGTCTAGTGGCTCAGTCTTGAGATATTGCGATCGAGCGCAGTTGCGCCGCAGCAAGAAGCTCACATGGATATCTGAGAAACAATGGAGGTCAACCCCCTCGAATGGAGTGGAACGCTTGGATCGCATGTACTGGTATGACAAAAGCTTGCTCTCGGTTGAGTTTTTCGAACACAGCAGATAGGAGGCGACATGAGTCCAGAAACGTCAGAAGATAGAAACATCAAGACTGAAAGAGAGAGCGCGCTTAAGGCATTGGAGGAATTGGGTCTTCCAGAGGATAGCCCAGAGAAGTTGCGTCTCCGAGCCCTCGTTGAGTTCCAGTATGGGGAACTATCGCAAGCGCTTGAGGACTTATCTCGTTTTTTGGAAAAAGTCGAAGGAGTAACTGAAGACCAACTGCAAGCGATGAGATCCATATCCGAGACGGCTCAATCTTTTAGTAGTCTTTGCTTCTGCCCTCCAAAGAACGGGGTGGCAAGACGGTATGTTGTCCTAGGAGGACAATTTATATGCTTTTTCTGCTAATGGTAGGTTTGATGGGCAATCCTGTGTTGGGTAAATACTGAGACGTTTGTCCCCAAATCAAGGCATTGCGAGAGAGAGACTACATCTAAAGATATAGCTCTCTCTCGCATCAAAAACTAGAGAGTTCATTTTTTGATCGGGAAGTCAGGAAAGACAAGCGTAGATTTTAAGCTACGGCTGTGGTACTTTCTTGAAAAACACCGTTGAAGCATGATGGCGATCGTCGTTTCTTCTCGAATGCTTAAGGTTTCTGGAATGGCGCTCTTGTTCCATTTCGGATGCGTTGCGAGCCCCAGTAGGGCTGATGTAGTTTCAGACGGTCAAACGCCTACCAATGTTCGGATTGCTGGCGGCGACACTACAGTCGGTGGAGGACTCGTGAATGGCGGTAACGTCTTTCATAGCTTTGAGGAGTTTTCGGTTCCTGGTGGGATGACTGTCACATTTGAAGAAAATGCTGGAGTCAGTCGTATTATCAATCGAGTTACGGGTTCTACTGAGTCATTCATTAATGGTGAGATTCGTTATGCGGGGGCGGACGCAACAATATTCTTGCTCAATCCAAACGGGGTTGTTTTTGGGCCTCAGTCTAAGCTCGATATTAATGCCTCATTCGTAGCGTCGAGTGCTGAAGGGTTGCTATTTGAAGATGGAACCTTTTACGGAGTAGGTAGCAACTCAGCAGAAACACCTTTATTGACATCATCTATTCCAGTGGGTTTACAATTCGGCGATGCTCCACAAAGCGTTCGATCGCTTGCGGGTTCCGCTTCTGATGAGGCTCTATCCTCCTCTGTTGGTTTGACAGTTCCTTCTGGGCAAACGATCGCACTAGTGGGAGGGGGTATCAGCATTCAAGGCGATCTGGAAGTATTGTTATCATCATCACTTGAAGAGCTGCCGATACTCAAGGGACTCGCTACGCTGTCTGCTCCTGGCGGTCGGCTTGAGTTGGGAAGT
>JBCBTL010000362.1:0-3827 GCA_039818705.1 Cyanobacteria bacterium J06639_1 | reverse complement strand
CATCAAAAATGTCGCCTCAGTGTGAGAAGTGTGATTTTCTACTTTCTCCGCTGAACTCGCTCGAAGAACGTTGCTTTTGGCGGATGTATTGCTTCTGTTGGAGTTGGTCTCGGGCAGGTTTCTTGGGTGGATGGCTACAGCCATTCGCGCTTTTTTAGAGTGTTGCTTGCTTCGCTGGGGATTCTCGCTTCGAGGAATTTTCTCCTCGATCGGGTCGCAGTTTGAGAGCTGAGAGTTCGGCTCGTTCTTGACGGGGAGTCGGAACATTGATGGCGATCGCGAAGTCAATGCGTTCTACCGGATTTAGGAGAAGAATAAGGTGTCAACAAACTTCAGTCGTCGCCAGTTTTTGAAGGCTGGTGCTGCGGTTACCGCCGGGGTTGCTGCCGGAACGATCGGCCCCCAAATCATCATTAGAAAGGCGCTACCTGCCTACGCCCAAGGCGAAACCGTTAAAGTAGGGATTTTGCACTCCCTCAGCGGCACGATGGCGATCAGCGAAGTGTCGATCAAAGACGTTTGCGTGATGGCGATCGAGGAAATTAACGCTGCAGGTGGCGTGCTCGGCAAGCAGGTCGAATACGTCATTGAAGACGGCGCTTCGGACTGGCCGACGTTTGCGGAAAAAGCCCAGAAGATGATCGAGGTCGATGAGGTTGCGACCATCTTCGGCTGTTGGACTTCTGCTAGTCGGAAGGCAGTTTTGCCGGTGTTCGAGCGTTTGAATCACTTGCTGTGGTATCCGGTGCAGTACGAAGGCAACGAGTGTTCTAAGAACATTCTCTACACGCCTGCCGTACCGAACCAACAAACCAAGCCAGCGCTACGCTACATGGTTGAAACACTGGGCGTGAAGAACGTCTACCTTGAAGCTTCAGATTATGTCTACCCGCGTACGGCAAACCAGATTGCAAAAGCTCAGATTCAAGAGCTGCAAGCGGAAGGGTTTGATATCAATCTTGCGGGTGAAAACTATCAGCCCTTGGGCGCTCAGGACTACGCAACTGCTGTATCCAAGATCGTGGCCTCCGGTGCCGATGGCGTTTTGAACACCATTAACGGCGACAGCAACGTGGGCTTCTTCAAGCAGTACACTGCGCAAGGCCTTAACTCCGAAATCTGCCCGGTGATGTCCTCCAGCTTGTCGGAAGACGACGTGCGCGGCATTGGAGCCGAGAACGTGATCGGTCAGTACGCGGTTTGGAACTATTTCCAGTCGCAGCAGCGTCCGCAAAACGAAAAGTTCGTTAAAGCCTTCAAAGACAAGTTCGGTCAAGACCGCGTGACGGGCGACCCAATCGAGAAGGGCTATGTGGGCGTAAACATGTGGAAGCTAGCGTGCGAAAAAGCCGACACTTTCGACATTGAAGAAGTGCTGAAGGCTGTCATTGGCGTATCCTTCGACGCTCCTGGTGGGACTCATACGATGATGCCCAATCACCACACCACGAAGCCCGTCCTTGTGGGTCAGCACCGCGCTGACGGTCAGTTCGACATCCTTGAAGAGCTAGGCGTAGTGGAACCGAGAACGTGGGATCCGCTGATTGCAGGCAGCAAAACCTGTGACTGGGTGCAGTATCCCGATGTCGGCACGGTAGAACTCTAACAATTGAGCTGCAGGCGATCGCGCTTCAATGATGAGGGGGATGCCGAATTTCGGTGCCCCCTCATTTATTTTTGAAATTTAGCTTTTTTGTGAGTAAATTAACATTCTAAGGAGTAGAAATCCCTTAAATTACATCCAAATCCTTTCGTCGCGAGAATGAGCGAAATATGCTCGACCTAGCGCTGTTGAAAGCCCCTATCATCTTTGCCAAGGCATCGTTGTTTATTCTCGATGTGGGCTGGAAAGGAATTTTCGGTCGGAAAGGATTTTTCGTCCTCACTCAGCTTTTCAACGCGGTCAGTACCTCGTCGATCTTTTTGTTGATCGGGCTGGGTTTGGCCATCACCTTCGGCTTGATGGGGGTGATTAACATGGCGCACGGCGAGTACATTATGCTCGGGTGTTACACCACCTTTGCTATGCAAAGATTCCTGTTCGGGCGCATCATTTGCGCGGGGGGCTGCGGCACCGATCCGGCTGGAATTACGGATTACAGCAAGGTCTTTTTCGACGCCCATCCCGTTCTCTACGATGTCGGATTTATCGTCTCCATTGCGGGGGCGTTCGTAGCGGCTGGATTAATGGGAGTTTTGCTCGAACAACTAGTGATCCGGCGGCTGTACGGACGGGCGCTCGACACACTGATGGCAACCTGGGGCGTGAGTTTGATTTTGCAGCAGGCCGTCCGCATTATCTTCGGGGCTCAGAATGTGGATGTGAATAAGCCTCACTTTTTGGGCAGTCAGCTTCGCATTCCCGGCACGTTTGTGGTGCTGCCTTACACGCGAATTTTCATCTTGGTGGTGGCAATCCTCGTGTTGCTAGGACTGTTTACCTTTCTGAGTCGCTCTAAGTTCGGTTTGAGAATTCGAGCCGTAACCCAAAACCGCGAAATGGCTTCCTGTATGGGCATTCCCACGCCTCGCGTCGATGCGATGACGTTCGGGCTTGGATCGGGTTTAGCCGGAGTCTGTGGCGCTCTGATCACTCTCATTGGCTCGGTTGGCCCATCCACGGGGCAGAACTTGATTGTGGATTCGTTCATGGTGGTGGTCATCGGCGGCGCTGGCAAACTCATCGGGACGCTTGCCGGAGCAGGAATCCTGGGCTTTCTCAACACATTTAACGAGTCGTTGTTAAATGGCAGCTTGGGCAAAGCCGCCACCTTCGCGATCGTTATTATCGTGTTGCAGTTCAAGCCAGCCGGGTTATTCCCACAAAAAGGTCGCAACGTGGAATAGCATTTCGTACTTCGATTGAATCGTCGATCGCTTTACAAAGCCATTCTCAGGACACGCTTTCAAGACACGCGATCGCCTTTAGCACGATAGGGAATCCATCCATGACATCCAGTGCCAAGCCTCCATCTTTTGCCAGCCAGTTCGAGAAGAAGAAATTCTGGGCTGAGGTCATCACGATCGTCGTTTTGACAGTCGTTGCGGTGTTCATATTGCCCAATACCCTGAGTGCATTCCGACTGAATCTGCTCGGTCGATGGTGTGCCTTCGCGATCGTGGCGCTGTCGATTGACTTGATTTGGGGCTTCACGGGGATGCTCAGTTTGGGGCACGCCGTTTATTTTGCACTAGGCGGGTACTGCTTGGGAATGCACCTCAAGCTCATGGCTCCCAGTCTGACAGGAGCGAGCAATCCCTCGGGGGAGCCGATTCCAGATTTCATGGCCTACGGTGGCTTGGAGGGATTGCCGTTTTGGTGGGAGCCGTTTTACAACCCCTGGTTTGCCATGGCGGCGGTGATTATCGTCCCGGCGATCGTGGCTTTTATTCTGGGCTATTTGATTTTTAGGAATCGCATCAAAGGCGTGTACTTCGCCATTATTTCTCAGGCTACGTCGTTAGTATTCAGCGTGCTGCTGGTGGGGTATTTGGAGTACACGGCGGGCACCAACGGCCTGACGGACTTTAAGACGTTCTTCGGGACAAATATCAATACGCCCGAAGCACGGGAAGTTCTCTACATCGTTACCGTCCTGTTTTTGCTGGCAACTTACTTATTCTCGCGCTGGCTGACGTCAGGGAAGTTCGGCCGGTTGATGATCGCAATTCGCGATGATGAATTTAGAGCCAGATACGCGGGCTACCACGTTGCTTTCTACAAGCTAGCTATCTATGTCGTCTCCGCTTCGATCGCCGGGATCGGCGGCGCGCTGTTCGTGCCTCAGGTGTTAATTATCAACCCCAATCAGGCCGGGATCGTGCAG
>JBCBTL010000361.1:0-3833 GCA_039818705.1 Cyanobacteria bacterium J06639_1 | reverse complement strand
AAGATAGCACTTGCGTTCTGAGCCACACCTGAACATGACGAGGTTCGCCACGGGCCACACCCTACAGTCCATGAGCCATGTCGACCAGAACGTCTCTCGCAGATCGTTTACTGTCTCCCGAGCCACGTTCCGCAAAATTCAGCAGAATTTGACCTGGGCTTACGGGTACAACCTAGTCATGCTGCCGATTGCGATGGCCGGACTGCTGCATCCGATCATGGCAGAGGTGGCAATGGCGCTGAGTTCGCTAACGGTGATTTGGAACTCGCTACGGCTGAAGCGCGCGCTGTTACCCGACTGAACTGTTATCCGAATGAGCTGCTACCCGACTGAGCTGCTACCCAGATGAGCTGCTACCCAAGCGAGCTATTACCCGAGTGAGATGTAGCTTGACGACCGATCTCGGGTATCTTCATCTCAGCCGGGGCGAAACGCCCTGCAAGTCGTTGGCGGTACTGTATGGCTCGCTATTCTTGCGTCTACCACCTTCTGGGGCCAGCCGAGCGGGTTCGCGACATTTTGGTAGGCGTATTCGATAGCGATCGCTTCGCCCAAATCCACGACAGCCCCACTTATTGGGTGATGCGCGAGCAGCCCGGTCGCGTGCCGTTCGACCAACTGGTGACGATTGAATTTCTACTGGACGTGCCCCCTGACGGCGAACTCGTGCAGATGACCTGCATTGCCAAAAACGACGCGCTCTCGCTTCAGCGGGACAATCACTGTCGGCAGATTTTTGAAGGGGTCGAGTCGATCCTCAAGCAGCTCGCGCCCACGTCACTCTAAATCGCGGCTGACTCGTAACTTGCCAGAGCGTGCCGGGCTGAGTTCGGAAACTGGACGAGAAGTTGCAGAGGCGAAAAGCGATCGCCTAGACTAATGAGGCTGTTTTTAGTTCGGTCTTCCGCTGCCATGGCGCGTCATTGCAAACTCACGAATAAGAAAGGCAACAACGCCTATCAGGTGTCTCACTCGCACCGACGCACCAAGAAGGTTCAGGAAGCCAACTTGCAGTACAAGCGCGTCTGGTGGGAAGAAGGCAAGCGTTTCGTTCGCCTGCGCCTCTCGACGAAAGCGATCAAAACTCTCAAGAATAAAGGCGTAGCTGCAATGGCACGTCAAGCGGGCATCGACTTGAACGCTTACTAAGTCGGGTTCGACCGTATTCTTTTCTCACTCGAACGTGCAGCAGCTTCCACCAACGATTGGAGGCTGCTTCATTTTGATGAGTTGTTTTGTGATGGGTTGTTTTTAGTGTCGATTGGCGATCGCCAGTGACTCAGAGAAAAGCGATTTAGAAAAACTTGATTTTGCGGGACGCGTGTAGGCACATGCGCAGCAAAATCAACCCTTCGCGAACGTGGGCGATGTTGGAGCTGCCGTAGGTTCTGGGCTGATAGCGCGTTGGGATTTCGACGACGTGCAGGTTGAGTTTGGTTGCGCCAAAAAGTAGATCGAAGTCGCCGAAGGGATCGAACTGGCCGAAATAGTTCCGGTTGGCGGCGATCGCTTCGTAATCTTCGCGCCACAGCACCTTCGTGCCGCACAGCGTATCTTTGAGCGGCTGTCCCAATAAATACGAAAACAGCATGGCGAACAGTTTATTGGCGGCGGCATTCGACCAGGGCATCGCGCGAGCCGAGCAAGGGTAGACCAAGCGCGCGCCGTTGAGAAATTCGCCGCGTCCAGTGGCGATCGCCTCGAAAAAGCGGGAGAGAGCCTCGGGCGGCACGGTTAAATCGGCATCTAGGATCGTCAAAATATCTCCCGTGGCCTGCTCGAACCCCAGCCGAACGGCATCGGCTTTGCCCGTACCCGTTTGCTGAAACGCTTTGAGGTCGCAGGAGCCGCTATAGCTCTGCACCTGCCGCTGAATTTCGGCCCAGGTGCCGTCGCGGGAATGGCCTTCTACGAAAATGATTTCGGTACGGCGACCGAGTTTGGGAATGCGGGCGATCGCCTCAGCAATATTTCCGGCTTCATTGCGCGCGGGCACGACGATCGAGCAGTTCATGGCCTCGCGAGCCTTGGCGAGCGGGATAAACCGTTCGGGGCGAGCCACGATGTAGTTGGTCAGGCAGAGATGATTGAGGCCGGGAAGTTGGCTGACGAAGCGATTGAGCCACCCCGAAACGAGGGGAACGGGCTTCGGCAGCAGCAAGCGCCGCCCCTGTTTGACGGGAATATAGCCTGAAATCCCGAGCAAGTTTTTCACGTCAGCCATCGACAGCCAGTTTTGTGGCGGTTGCGGACGACGCTGACCCAGCCGCTCCCCCAACCGCAATACGGGTTCCCAAAGATAGTTGTGAAAGCACAAAACGAGGCGGGTGCGGCGATCGCAGAATGCCTGCAAATTATTCAGCACGGCCTGGATGTCGCTCAGGTGCCCCAGCACCCCCGACAGCAGAATGTAATCGAACGCGAGCGGACGGCCTGAGTCGGCCACCAAAAGCGACGGAGCCAGCCGTTCCGCTTCGCAAACGTAAACCTGAAATTGCGGGTATTTTCGGCGGGCAATGGCGGCAACGGGAGCCGAACTGTCGATGCCGATGCCGACGGAAGGCGAAACAGCGGCGAGTAAATCCCCCGTGCCGCAGCCAATTTCCAGCACGCGACTGCCCGCAGGCACGATGAACTGGTGCAGGCGTTCTAGGTCGCGGTAGTAGTAACGATTGCGATCGCTCCAGGCATCGAGCTCGGGGGCGACGCGATCGAAATAGTCCCGTACCGTCTGTTGGTGGGTCTGGCGGGGCGCGGGGCGTTCCGCGACAAAAGGTTGAGGGTCGATCGCGGGTCGGTCGGGCAAGGTCGGCAGTTGAAAGAACGAACGCAGGCAGAATGCCTACTGCATGGTGACACGGGATGCGACAGATGGCGATCGCGACTAGAGAAGCTGCCGCGCTCGCCGCACGTCGAGCCGCATCAACGCAGCGACTCCTCTGAGGGTGTTTAACTCGGGCAGGTCGGGAGCGAGGGCGTGCGCCTGGGTCAAAGCCACTTCCGCTTCGCGCGGGTGCCAGCGGTAAAGATTGATAAATCCCAAATACATCCAGGCGTAAGGATTCTCCGCGTCAACTTCGGTCAGGTACGCGAACGTATCGAGGGCAGGACGGACTTTACGTTGCAGCACCCGAGCCAGTCCCAGCGCGTAGCGTTCGTCGATCGCGTCGGGAGCCTTTGCTAACCGAAATTCGAGCGATCGCTCCGCCTGTTTCAAATAATCTTGCTCGGCATCGTACTGATTCAGTCGGCCAACGACCGCAAACACCGCATCGAGATCTCCATGGGCTAAAGGCGCGCCGAGCTGTCGCAGTTGCGTGACGAAATCGAGCTGCGGGGCATCGAGGGCAGGAGCGGCAGCACTTACGGCGATCGCAGTTTCCGGGAGCGCGATCGGGTACTGTCGGCCAGTATCGAGATCGAGGTACGTAGCTCGCAAGCGATACTGACCTGCGGGCACATTGGCGGGCACCCTCAAGGCCAGCTCTTCGCGCACGCGCAGTCCGGGAGTGGATGCAGACTCGGGAACGATTTGACCGGAGGCGATTGCGCGATCGTGCCACCACGCCGGAGTGGAGACATCTATCGAGTCCGGTTCCCAACTCATCAGCAGTAATCCCGATCGCATCGCATCGCCAGACCCCGCACAGGTGTAGCCGAACGGGACGGCAGTGCCAGGAGATACGAGCGCAGGAAGGGTGAAGCGATCGCATCGGACGCGATCGGGTGGGGATTCCAGAGCTTCGACCCGTGTAGCAACTTGATGGCGGCGATAGAGGTGCAGATCGCTACCGTCGGGAAGCGTCCAAGTGCGCCACAGTTGCAGGTCGGGG
>JBCBTL010000360.1:0-3834 GCA_039818705.1 Cyanobacteria bacterium J06639_1 | reverse complement strand
TCACAAGCGACATGTGAGAAGACTTAATGTTTATTGCACGCGAACGCTCCCGTTCCGAGATGCTGTCCACCCTGCAATAAAACTCACCTCTCAGTCGGGTGGGCGATTGCCCGCAGGATGTCGAACTTGAGCGCGTGTCCCAGCGCGCGCACCACGCGCTCGGGCGGTACGTCGGCGTGGCGAGCGAGAATGTCGGCGACGGTGAGAGAGTCTGCTGCCGCGATCGCCCGCAACACCTCATCCATCATCTCGCTCGAAATGCGGCGGCTTTCGCCGAACTGGTTCATCCACAGCGATCGCACCTGCGGTAACGTATCAGCCGCAGCCATCGCCCCGAGGCGCAAACGCGTATCCGGCCTCAGCACGTCAGTGGGATAGTGAGCGAACAGGCGGAAGGGATCGTCGCACAGCGGCGCGGGTGTTTGGGGCACGCGGCAGGGGGCGGTCATGGCAGCTTCGAGGCGACGTTCGGCCAGCTCAGCCCACAGTTCCTCGTACGCGCGGATGACGTGTTTCCAGTGATAAACCGACTGCGCGCGCTGGCGACCGTTTTCGCCCAGCTTTTGCCGCAGTTCGGGGCGATTGATGAGGGTCGCCAGCGCGCTGGCGCAGGCTTCGACATCCACCACGGACACCATCGCCGCGTGACCCATGTAGGTGCTGTAGTTGAGGGTGTCAGCCTGAAAATCGGCAGCCAAATCTAGCCCTGCGCCCGGCGGCGGGGTTATCGTCGGGATGTGGAAGCCGTCTACTTCGTGCCGCACGGACTCGCGATAGCCATCCCAGGCCGACACCACGACGGGCAGTCCCGAGGCCATCGCTTCGATTGGGGTGAGGCCGAAGGTCTCTTGAATATTGTCCGAAAGCGATATGAAAATATCCGATGCCGCCCACACGTCTGAGCGCACCTCAGGCTGGCGACCGTCCAGAAAAATAGCGTTGACGGAAGGACACAACAATTGCGCGCCCCGCTCGAATTCTGCCGGTTCGCGATCGTCCTCAAACCACCCGGCTTGAATGAGATGCACTTTGCGATCGCCTGCCCGCTGCGCGGCACGCTCTAGCGCCAAGTACATAGGCGTGGGATGAGCCTTGCCGTAAAAAATCAGCCGACCGACGAACAGCACCACCACGTCATCGTCCGCAATCCCGAGCTGCTGCCGCAGGCGCTGCCGAGGGGCGCGGGCGCTCTCCCCCCAAACGAAGCGATCGCAATCTACACCCAACGGAATCACGGGCAGGTGGGGTAGCACGGGCGTGGCGGCACTACCGAAACGCTGACCCAAATACTCGATCCAGGTGGCCAAAATGCGATCGACAGCGGTTTTGACGGCGTTGGAGGTGCAAATCAGCGCATCCCAAGGCTGGAGAGGGGCGATCGCCAAATCCCCGATCGCTTGCATCACTCCCTTGCTGGCGATGGTGTGGGTGACGCCGCACAGGCTGTAGGCTCGCTGATTGCGAAAGCGACGCTGCCAGGCCAGCGGAGCGAGAATGGAGTCGGGTTTGTAGAGGGTTCCTGCTCGCGCCAACAGCGCCGGGCGATCGGGGGAAAGCCAGTGCTGCGGCTTGGGGCGTGCTAGCCAGGTCTGGGCAAACTGGGCGAAATCGTCGAACTCGGCCTGAGACTCGGTGTAGCAGTAGAGCGCGTCTGCCGTGCCGTACTGCATGAGCCCTTTTAAGAAGCCTTCGCCTGCGGCCTGTCGTCCCAGTAGGCGCTTGCCCGTTGTGGAATAGCCCTCACCCCGGTAGTACACTGCTGCGGTGTTTGCCCCGTCCGTACCCACGCTCTCGCCCTCATCCGGCTGGATGTCGTCATTGTACGGGGTCGGTTTTAGGGCAGAGCTGACGGGTAACACTGACGGGATTGCCCCGTTAGTCTGGGGGATGCGATCGCAGGGAAGCCGCTGCCTGCAGAGTAGACGTGACTAGCGCGATCGCGAACCACCATGACATCTGAATTTGAGGGCGATACCACACGGTATCCACCAAACCGTGAACCCACAGTCCAGCCACCGCAGCCAGTCCTCCCGCCACCCACAGGGCATGGGGATGGCGTTCCCGGCAAAAGGTCAGCCAAGCTCGCAGGCCGTGAATGACAAACACGAGAACGAACCAGCCGTAGGCCACAAATCCGAGCAAGCCCGTTTCTACCATCAGCTCCAAAGGCACGGAATAGGCTCCCAATGCGTTGTAGTTGGGCTGCTGAAACAGCGGATAAACCCGGTTGAAAGCATCATTGCCAGGGCCAATGCCAATGCGGGGAAACGCCCGAATCATGTCGATGACAGCAAGCCAAACGTTGATCCGAAAATTGTTGCTGCTGTCGCCCCGCCCCGCAAAAATGCTGAATACGCGCAGCCGAATCGGCTCGACAAACGCAACGGCCAACACGATCGCGATCGCGCCACTACCGATTAAGACGGGCAACGCCCATTTTCTGAGCTTCGCAGGCAGATAAATCTGATTCCACTGCACCAGTAGCAACGTCATGACCGTCAGCGCCGCCATCACCCCAATCCAGCCGCCACGACTGAAGGTGAGCGCCAAACACGCCAGATTCATGCCCGTCGCGCAAACGGCAAACAGTTTGGCTCCCCAGCCTTGCCACGTCCAGGCCGCTGCTAACCCAATGGGAATGGCAGGCAGGAGATATCCAGCCAACAAATTGGGATTGAGCAGGTAGCTGTAAACCCGCGTGGTTCCCGTCAGGCCAGACTGGGGATCCACCCAGGTGGCGAGTTCTTCTGCCCCGTAAATGAACTGGCGCAGCCCGTGAACGCTTTCAACCAGCGTTGCCAGCAGCAACACCGAAACCAGCAGCGATCGCCAGCGAGCATTGTGCAAGAGGCGATGCAGCAATAAAAAACCCAGAAAGTATAGCGTGAGCTTAATCCAGCCTTCCAGCGCTAATTGCCGAACGGGGGACATTACCGTAGAAATGGTGGCGATCGCCCAGTACGCTGCCAGCGGCAAATGCACGACGGTCAACTGCGGCGGACTCGTCAGCCATTGCAGCGCCACGACAGCCGCCCCGCCTAGTAGCAACAATCCCAGTGGCCCCGTTGCAGGCTGTGACGAGAGTGCGAAATAGACAACCGCGATCGCCACACTCGCAGGTTCCAAACACCGCACCAGCGCGCTTGACTTGCCCCACGCATGAAAACTTGCGAGGCCGCGACCGAGCAGACTTTGCTGCCACCATTGCGCGATCGCTACGTCCCAAAGCGCGATGCCATTCAACAGGTTCATTAGCGCACCCCGCTCGCGTCCAGCCCCATGCTACAGCCCGAACTCGAGGGTTTCACGCTTCAGCATCGGACGGATCGTCTGCGGGAGTGGCCGCCAAAATTTGTCGAGCTTCGCGCAAATCTCGCGATCGCACCAAGACCGTCGTCGCCGCACCGCTACCGAAGTAGGCGTTCATGCCTACGTCGCGAAAGCGGGTCGGAATGTCGTACCCCGCCAATAGCTGCTGCAACAGCTCGGCCTCCCAGCGGGATGAAACCGCCTGCAATTCCACCCAATCCACCTGCATCCACCCGCTCTACGCTCGACTCGTTCTATTTCGATCGCTCTCTATCCCGAGCGACTCACCCCCCAATACCATCATGCCTGGCACCATTCGGAGCGTTCACTCGCACCTCACATTCCCCACCTCGGAGCGATCGCCCGCCTCCCATCCAGCCGCCTCCTATACTGAGAGATGCGATACGACCCTGCAACCGATCGCTTCTAGCGATCTAGTTCGGCACCCAACGCGAAGCGGGGGCGCTCGCGATCTCATTCTCAGGCGCTCGAACGAGCGGGAGCGAGCATGGATTTCTACGCCAC
>JBCBTL010000359.1:0-3842 GCA_039818705.1 Cyanobacteria bacterium J06639_1 | reverse complement strand
TCAGGAGCGGCAGTTCCCCTTCAAGCTGCTGTTTCCAGTAGGAGAGCAGGCGATCGCCGTCCTCTCCATCGAGCCAGTGGGCTTGCTTGCGAACGAAGTCGGAGTACTGGGCGGCAAGCGGCGGCAGCGACGGAGTTTGCTTGGCAACTCGGGCTGCATAGGCGACGCGCAGTTCGTCTAAAAGTACGGTCAGCGACCACAAATCGACGGCGACGTGGTGAACGGCCAGCAGTAAAACGTGGTCGGCGGCAGAACGCGAAAACAAATGCACTCGAAAGACGGAGCCGCGCTCTAGGTCAAACGGGCGCTGCCCCTCGCTCGTGAGGCGATCGTGTAGCTGCTCGTCATCGAGATCGGCGGCATCTACTCGGATGAAATGGACTCGGGCGGAAGGCTGAATCTGCTGGACAGGACTGCCCTCAATCGCGGTGTAGGTAGTTCGCAAAGAAGGGTGGCGATCGACGAGATCTTGAAACGATCGCTCTAAGGCATCACCGTCCACTTCCGAGCGAATGCAAGCTGAAAACAGAACGTTGTACGCCCAGCTTTCCGGGGCGAGCTTGTAGAGAAACCACAACGCCTGCTGATTTGCAGATAGAGGAAATGCAGCCTCGGTCTGACACTGTTTTTGCTGCAAAAGCTGGGCGAGCAGCGCGCGTTTCGCTTCAGAAGTCAGTTCGGAATTAGGCGTTGACGGTGACATGAACGCAGCCTCAAAAGTAACAGGCAACAGGCTCGTACGAGCTTTGAATTGAATGTTCTAAGTTCTAGGTTCTAAGTTCTAGGTTCTAAGTTCTAGGTTCTAAATCGAAGCGATCGCGCGTTTGGAGTCCGCGATTCAAGCGCGATCGCTTGTGACGACGCACTGTGCTCTGAGGCGGTCGAGCGATTGCAAACTCTCTAAAACCGCATCGACTTCGACTCCAAAATCGAGCAGACAGGCGATTTCATTTACCCCAATATCATGTAGTCTTTGAATCGTCGGTCGGACGCTTTCAGGAGTGCCGAAAAGGGCGTTAGTTTTGAAATAGCGTTCGAAAGCATATTCCACCAGTTTTTCCCGCTCGCGATCGCTCAACTCTCCCACATTCTTCTTGCCTCGGCTCCACAAATTCACTGACGTTCTCAGGTAGTTCGTAAAGGGAACTCGAACGCGATCGCGCACGTCCTCAAGATCTTCCCCAACGAACGTATGCAGCATCAGGGTCACTTGCCCTGAGTCGGGATCGTGCCCGTGGGTGGCTCTGGCTTCGCGATAGGCTGCTAGCTTCTCTTCTAATTCCTCAATTTCTTGGAAGAGTAAAGCCGTGAGAATATTCGAGCCGGATGCGCCCGCTTCGATAAACCGTTCTTTACCCCCGCTACAGGTAATCCACACCGGAAGTTCGGGCTGAACTGGAGAGGGATACGTGCGAATATCGACCAGATCGCCTACACCATTGGGCACTGAAATGGCCTCACCTCGCCACAGTTTGCGCACTTGTTCGATGCCCGAAAACAGTTCGTCCCGATTGTTTTCGTAGGCAGCAGGATTCAGCACGAAATCGTTGGCATTCCAACCTCTGGCAAAAGCTAAATCGACGCGACCGCCGGAAAGGTTATCGATAATAGCCCACTGTTCTGCCACTCGCAGCGGACTATTGAGGGGCATGACAACACTCCCCGAGCGCAGTCGGATACGCTCGGTAATCGTCGCCAGTGCCGCACACAAAACAGAAGGACTCGGATACAAACCGCCGAAGGGATGAAAATGACGTTCGGGAAGCCAAATCCCGGTAAATCCATGCCGATCGGCAAATTTTGCGCCTTCTAACAAAAGCTGATACTTGCGATCGCCTAATTCCGTTTCGTCACTGGAAAAATAAATCAGGCTGAAATTCATCCCTCGAAACGACGGGGAGTACGGCGAACGTTCTGCAGGTCGAGCGGATTTCTGTTGCAAAAGCTGAGCTAGCATCGCCCGCTTTTGGGTCGCAGAAAGGTCGGTTGTTTGCGTCATGACTTCACTCCTTCTTCAGCCAAAAGCTGGGCGAGCATTGCGTCAACCTCTGCATCGGAGAGGCGATCGAGATCGGGTAGGGTCGTATCGCCGGGTATTGCAGCGAGCGGAGACGAGGGATTCACTTGGCCGTTGCCGCCCTCAGTTGTCGCCGATGCGGGGTAGGCGTGTGGGGTTGTTTGCAACTCGTCGGCCAAATGTTGCGCGAGATCGTGAATGATGGGATAGCTCCAGGCCAATGCGGGTGGTAGCTCGCGCCCGACGCGGACTTCTAAATCAGAAATCAACATGATGGCGGTTACGGAATCGAGACCGTAGTGAACGAAGGATTTTTGCGGGTTGATGGCGGCTATGTCGGTCTTCAATTCACTCGCGATCCACTGGACTAGCCACGCTTCGATCGCTTCGGGGGTTTGCCCCGCGGACTGCAAGATGTCGGGAACGGCTTCAGGCACGGCAGCGGCGATCGCGCTTTCCTCTTCAACTCGTTCCTCACTCACCGACCCTGGCAGGTCGTTTTCTTGAGAAGAACTGGGTTTTACGGTCGGTTCGTGACGCAAGAAGCCATCGAGATCGCGGTCTTCACCCGCACAGGTTTGCTCGATATCGCCGATGGTTTCCGCGTAGCTGGAAATGAGGTCGCTCGCTTGGTTTGCAGAAAGCAAAACAGACGCAATGGCGCGATCGCCTAGGGCATCGGCTAAAGCGCGATCGAACTGCTGCGCCGCCCATTCAGCCGCCCGGCTGAGGGTTGCATCTTTGGGGTGCTCGGACATTACTCCTCGCAGAGCGGCCAACAAAATGGCGTAAGTGGCAACATCGCCCGCGAGCGTCGAAGTCCATCGCAATGCCGTAGGCGGATCGGCAAAGACAGCCGTCGAACCCGACCAGCGCTCGTGAATGCGAGCAGCAGCGTCGCGCAGGCGATCGGAGACAGCGGGCGCGCCAAGACTCTCGCGCAAGAAGCGATGCAGCTCCTCGTTTTGGTGCAGCACGCGCGACCCTAAAAACATGGTCAGGGTCTCGGTCGGGCCTTCAAACGTACGGAAGATGCGGGCATCGCGCAGCAGTTGCGCGGCAATATTGGTTTCGATGTAGCCCCGGCCACCCAAGAGCTGAACCAGCGTATCCGCCCCCTTCCACAGCAATTCAGGGCCAGCGGTTTTGCACGCCACGTAGGCTTCAACGGGGACGAATCCGCCGCGATCGAGCAGGCTAGCAATCCGCGTCACGAGCGTGTCGTAAGCAGTGGTCGCTGCCGTCACGTGGCTGATCCGTGCCAGCGTAACGGGATTGTCGAGCAAGCGACCCGTACCGATCGCGCGGCGAGAGGCGTAGCGCAGCATCAGTTGGGCGCAGCGCTTCAAGCCGCCTACGCACATGGCTCCAATGGCTAAACGGGTGTAGAGCATTCCGTCTTGCGCGGCCACCATGCCCGTACCGGGTTCGCCCAACAGATGCTCAGTACCGACTGGCACTTCATCCATGTGGACGAAGTTCTGCACCATGCCCCGCATTCCCATCGTCAGGGATTCCGCTCCCGTCCGCAGGCCGGGCATCCCCTGCCGCAGCGTGAATCCGGTGATGCCTTGGGGTTTACCCTGCGCGTCGCGGGTCTTGGCAAAAACATTGATTGCCCCCGCCCAGCCCGCCGAGCCGCTCCAGACCTTCGTTCCCGTCAAGCTCCAACCGCCGCCTGCCCGCGCCAAGCCCGTGGAGGCGATCGCCTGCGGATTCGATCCGGCGGCAGGTTCGGTCAGGGCAAATGACGCCAATTCTCGACCGCCTGCTAACACGGGCAACAGCTCGGCCTGCATTTCTGGCGTAGCGTGGCGCTGAATGG
>JBCBTL010000358.1:0-3845 GCA_039818705.1 Cyanobacteria bacterium J06639_1 | reverse complement strand
CAAGCATAGTGGTGAGTGAGAATTCGATCGCGCGGATGGCTCCACCTTCAATCCACACGTCAACCGGGCGATCGCTCTGCGAGACCGGATCGATCGCGCGCACCTGTCTGAGCACGTAAGTTCCTTCCGAGCCGACCATATGCAATCTGCTGCCCCACTCGCCATATAGGATTGTCTCTCATCCCGTCCGCTTGCGAGATGAAGCGCGCGAAAACCAGTGACAATAGAAATCAAGCCGTTGTTTCTTCTGCGAGTACCGACCTTTTGTCCCTTGAGTGCCAGCCATCCGTTCCGGCAATCTCCACGTTGCAAGCTGCGGCGCAGCGCGGAGACTTTCTGATTACATCCGAAGTCGCTCCACCTAAAGGCGGCGACCCCGCCCACATGCTGGAAATTGTTGATAAGTTGCGCGGTCGGGTTCACGCCATCAACGTTACCGACTCCAATCGAGCCGTCGCGCGCATGAGTCCCCTCGCCGCCGCAGTGTTGATTCAACGCGCAGGGATCGAACCCGTTATGCAGCTCGCGTGTCGCGACCGCAATCGCATTGCACTGCAAGGAGATTTAATGGGTGCATCCGCCTTAGGCATTCGTAACGTTCTCGCACTCACAGGCGACCCCGTCAAACACGGCGATTGCCCGAAAGCCCGGCAAGTGTCCGACCTAGAATCCGTACGCTTGCTTCATCTCATTAAAAATCTCAATCGGGGACTAGATTGCAACGACAAGCCTCTTCCCAATGGTTCAACTGCTTTTTTCCCCGGTGCCGCAGCCGACCCGCAGCATCCCAACCCAAGCAGCCAAAAACGACGGTGCGAGCGCAAAGTCTCTCGCGGAGCAGAATTTTTTCAAACCCAGCTCATTACAGACTTCCAACGGCTCGACCAATTCATGGAAACCGTTGCTAGACCACTCCACAAGCCAGTTTTAGCGGGAGTTTTCCTACTGAAATCAGCGAAGAACGCCCGATTTATCAATAAGTACCTGCCCGGCGTACAGATCCCAGACACCACGATCGCCCGACTGGAACGTGCCGAAATACCGCTTCAGGAGGGTATCGTGATCGCCGCCGAACAAGTGCGTCAGGTACGCCATATCTGCCAAGGAGTTCATCTCATGGCGGTGAAAGCCGAACATCTCATCGTTGACATTCTCGATCGCGCCGAAATTCCGCCCATTGTCTGAACTGCCAGCAGACTCTTGCTCACACTGGGCATAGCGACCGTCTGTCCATTCCTGTATCGTGCAAGTCTCATGCGAACGGCGATCGCCCCGTTGCTGGCAATGCGCAGATGCGAAAAGCGACCCAGCATCCCTGTGTTAGTCCCTCAAGCTCGCATACACCCGCGAGCGAACATGACAAAAACAAACCCCCTCTCCAAGAGTTAGAAAGGGGGAAATTCATCAGGGGTGAGGAGGAAAGTGAGTCTAGTACAACTCCTCTTCCTGGTGCGTCATGATCTTGCAATCCGACGTGGGATAAGCCACGCAGGTTAGCACGAAGCCATTCTCAATTTGATCGTCATCTAAGAAGGACTGATCGCTTTGATCGATAGTGCCAGACACGAGCTTGCCCGCGCAGGTCGAACAAGCACCAGCACGACAAGAGAAAGGCAGGTCGATGCCTTGCTCTTCTGCTACGTCGAGAATGTACTCGTCATCGGGCACGTCAAGCGTAACGTCGAGCCCCTCGGCCTCACTCACGAGGTTTACCTTAAAAGTCGCCATCCTGGCAGTCTCCAGAACAATACTCCAACCCTCATACTGCCATCTTTTGGTCGGCGCAGTAGACAGAATTACTCATGCAACTGACTCCGCATCTGAAAAACATCATTCGGCCACCCCAGAGGCCGCATCCACGAGATTACTAGAGAGAATCCCTATGGTAAACTATCCGCTAAGATACATTGGGTAGGTGCTTGCGCGTCCGTACAGTCATAGTCAGTTAGTGCTAGCTGTGCGGTAGAGTGTGGGTGTGAAAATCCATTCGGATTAGCATACCTTTCTAGCAAAGGCCGAAACAGTTTGTGGTAAGAGGAGAGCACATGAACGGAAATCAGTCGAAACCAACTTCACTTTCACTGCGGAAAGTGTCTCTGATGGCTGCACTGGCGCTAGCGCCAATGTTCGTTATCGCTTGCAGCGAGCAAGTTCCCAGCGTCGATCCCATTCCAACGCCGACCCCAACGCCGACCCCAACCCCGACAGCAACCCCGACAGCAACCCCGACACCAGGTAATACGATTGACTTCAACAATGAAGTAACTCGTGCTGCTGGACAAACCGCGATCGCTGTCGAAGATGGTGTTTTTGCCAATGCAATCGCGGCAGGATTCGCAGTTCCCAATGGAGATACGGACGTAACTTTCCTTCCCCCTGGCGAAGGCTTGCAGTTCTTCCTTGCGAATGGTTTCACCATTTACCTATCAGATGCAGCAGCAGCCACAACAAGTCTGACGTTCCAGAACTTGCCTGTTCCTGAGGGATTCGATCCGGCAACGACATGTGTTGTGATTGCACCCGCAGGTCAAGATCCGAGTGTCGCTGCCAACCAGCTTGCTACATCTCAGGGATGCAGCTAATTTCACCGATGATTCGACCGGTTAGTTGATTGATCAGGCGATAGGGTTGTGCTTCCCACCAGGTCAACTGCATGGCTTGCCATCCTTATTGCCTGCATTCTTACAACTTGACCTGGTGGGAAGTCTTGGAACGTAATATTGTGCGGAGAATTTTGGGATGGGTAAGTTGTCTTTTTCCAGAGTTAGTGGGCTGCTAGCAGCACCTGCTCTCGTTGTTGCATTTGCCGCTGGTTGTGGCGATTCTGTTCCTTCCGCTAGCAATGGAGTAGGAGTGGATACGGTTGGAGCTTCTTCATCCGGCTCGGTTTCGGCGGTCTTTCAAGGAGATCCAGAGGCGGTAACGTTTAACGATTTCGTCCTCGTGCTGGCAACTTCACAGGTTCCTGAGGATCAACGGAGCGCTACGACGATTGGAGCGCAGGCTGAATTCCTTTTTGCAGAGGGTGATTTCACCACGATCGATCCGCTGCCTTCCGCTCAGAACTCCGATTTCTATGGTGAGAACACCGTCGGTACGGTTCAGCCCGAATTTACGGATTCAGTCTTAGTGCTGGCTACGACGCAGGTTCCAGAAGCTCAGCGAAGTGCCGAGACCGTAGCAGCTCAGGCAAACTTCTTGTTTGCGGCTGGTAATTTCCTGGCAAATTCGATCGTGTCAATCCCACCAGCATTGCCACCTGACGTAGTTGTGATTCCGCCAGCTGCGATCGATTTGAGTGAGTCTGCGGAAGATGTTCAGGCTGATGTAGATGCGGCAATTCCGGATACGGTGACCGCTGGTGAGTCTGTTGCAATCCGGGGTGGGACGACGTTCTCGTTCCCGAACGGCGCAGGCAATCCTGCTCTTCGTGCAACAATTACTTCTCCCTCGGGTGGAGTAGCTACTGCTGACGACCCAGCTGTACTCTTTGCTGGGGAAGAGTTAACGGAAGCCGAGCTGGGATGTGCTGAACCAGCTGATGGTGAAACTGTGGTCACTTGCAGCCTTTCTGCATTGGCAGATGTTGTCCTCATTCCGGCTGGCTCGGAGTTAGTAGACATCAATGGCGACCCAGTCGCCGAGGTCGTGTTCGGATTAGAGTTCTTTGATGCTAACCAGGACGTAGAGGCTACGGCGACCAAAACAGTCAGCATCGCTGGAGCTATGCCAACGCCGACGCCTGATGTCACGCCGACGCCTGATGTCACGCCGACGCCTGATGTCACGCCGACGCCTGATGTCACGCCGACGCCTGATGTCACGCCGACGCCTGATGTCACGCC
>JBCBTL010000357.1:0-3880 GCA_039818705.1 Cyanobacteria bacterium J06639_1 | reverse complement strand
AGTTTTGCCCTACGCGATACGCTTCGCGGGTGTCCAAGCCGATCAGCGAGCCAATTTTCAGTACAGGGCTGCGGGAGGGAATGCGAGCGAGCGTAAAGCTGCGGTGCATTTCGTTGCCTTGGGAGGGCAGGCGAAAGTCTCCCGCATTGGCCGACTGGGGGGAATATGCGTTATCGCCCAAATGCACGACATCGCTTTCCAGCACCAGCGTGGTTTGGCGATCGAGCTTGTCGAGTTCTAACCGTAGCGGCCCCTGCTGTTCGCGGGTCGTGCGAGAGTAAGGCTCGTAGTTTTCCAGGCGAGCCGTCAGAATTTGGTTGGCGGGAATATCTTGAGGCAACTGGAACCGACCTTGGCTATCGGTGCGCACCGAGACACCCGCGTTGGGAATTTCAATATCCACGTTCGCCAGCGGTCGGCCAGTGGCGCGGTCGATCGCGACCCCCGAATAAGCAGAGTCGAGCTGCACGCGAGCGTTGGGGGCATCCGTTGTCACCTGAATGCCGCGCAAAATCAGATCGCGATCGGCGCGCGAAATCGTACCGTCCCCATCGACATCCGCAGCCTCAATCTCCGCATCCGTCAGCCAGCCGTCACCGGCCAAATAGGCATCCAGGCGATCCGCATCCGCCTGCGTGACGGCGCGATCGCCATTCACATCCCCTGGAACGACGGGATTGGCGCGGGCGATCGCAAAACTACAGCTCCAACCCGCAACGGCAACAGCAAAACAGCGCGTCAAGCCTTTCATGGTGGTAATGAGGAGAGCGGCAAGTACCCTCGTTGTAACAGACTGAGCCCCAGCGCGAGGTTACTCGTACGCGCAATATTTCCCGTTGTGGGTCGAGAAAACCCTTATTTCAGCTCGCGCAGCACCCGCAGCAGTTCCTCATCTTCGCGCTTGAATAAGGGCAGCAGTTCGACGTGCGCGTATTGCACGATCCCCTCGCGATCGACGATGAAATAGGCGCGGCGAGTGCCGAGTAAGCTATCCACCCCGTACAGGCGGCTGATGCGTCGGTCGCGATCGCTGAGCAACGGAAATCCCAGCATTAGTTGCCGGGCAAATTCTCGATGTTTGTCGATCGGGTCGGCGCTAATGCCCAAAATCTCGCACCCTATCCCGCGAAACTGGCTCCAATCCTGGGCGAAGCATCGCATTTCCGAGGTACATACGGGAGTAAAGTCACCCGGATAGAAGGCCAGCAAGACATTCGTTTTGCCGCGATAGGCACTGAGGGTAATGGAGCCGCGATCGCTGGGCAGCGTGAAGTCGGGAGCGGGTTTGCCAAGGGTAACGGCCATGCAACGTTCGAGGGAATGCGCCTTGACTTTAGTGTAGTGGAGTCTTTCGGGCGTGTTTGAGTCCAGAGATCAGGTGGGTCGCACCAGCGGTTTGCTCTTCGAACAGGCACGCAACCTGCTCGAACAGACCCCCGCGAAAATCTCAACGTATCGCCCTTGACATTCCCAAACGGAGTAGACATCATAGTAAAACGCTTGCGCGGGTGTAGCTCAGTGGTAGAGCTTCTCGTTGCCAACGAGACGGTCGGGCGTTCGAATCGCCTCACCCGCTTTTTTCAATCAATGTTTGTCTCGATCGCCTCAAGAATCGGGCAGGCTGCCGCCGTTGTCGCGCGCAGCGTGCTGCCAGGGTTCGGGCGTGAGATCGGATGGCGGTGGTGGAGTTAGCGGGGCAATCTTCGCGGCTCGATCGATTCGCGATCGCTACAGGCTCAGCTCGGCAAGCCCGAGACAGTGCAGGGCAGGTGGCGTTACTTGAAAGCGATAGGGCAGCATCTCAACCCCCGCTGTCACAGCTTGACGCAATAGCTTGCCGTACTCGGGGTCTTTGCTATCCCCTGGAGCAAAGTGGGTGCAGTCGCCGCGATGAATGAAGTAGATCGTGACGGCACGGTGGCCGCGCTCCACCATCAGCATCAGCTCTTGCAGGTGTTTTTGGCCGCGCGTCGTGACCGTATCGGGAAACAGGGCGGTGGAGCCGTCGCACCACGTCGTATTTTTCACTTCTACATAGGTCAGCTTGCCGTCTGGGTACGTCAGCAGAAAGTCAATTTTGCTCTTTTGCTCGCCGTAAGGGGCTTCGCGCCTGCAGGTTGCAAACCCTTTCAATTCCGGGAACCAATTCGCATTCAAGCCGTGTTCGACGATGCGGTTGGGGCGAGCGGTGTTAACTCCCACCCACGTCTCGTCCACCCAAATCAGTTCCCAAGAGTAGGGCAGTTTGCGCTTGCCGTTGGGATGGTGAGAGAGCAGCACGGGCGCGTCGATCGCGCACACCCCCGTCATCGGCCCCGTATTCGGACAGTGAGCGGTAATCACTTCCCCCGATTCCAGCTCGATGTCGGCTAAGAACCGCTTGTACCGCTTTTTCAGCACGCCCGGAATCAGCGGCGGATACGAAAAGACAGCAGGATTATCAGAATCAGGCAATGCAAAAAGGCTCGCGATCGCTACGGCACGCGCCCCATCATCCTAGCCTCCGGGAGACCCCACGCTCAGCGAAGCGGCGTGGGGAGGGATAGGAGCGCGACCGCCAGGGAGCCATAATGTAGCGTTGACGAGGAATACGCTAGAGTTTAAGTGGTCGCTGACCCACCCGAGACGCAGACGAAACAGACAGCCAATACGTGACGAAATCTGGTTTCGACCAGTGGCGCGGCAAGCTCGGTAGACCGGGAAAAGAGGAAGGGGCATTAAAGTGTTACCCCGGAATCACAAACCATCAAAGTATCTCCGTTTTGAGGACGAACAACCGCAGGGCTTGCGGGGTTAGCCTGTGGAGCGACCGTCAGACCCAAACACCAAAAGGTGGGAGGGCAGGTGCGATGAAGCAGGAAGGTCTCAGAAGTGATTTTGGGAATCCCCAATCTCAGCCGTCAGGCGGATTGGGGAGGATGTCAAACTGGGTGAGAGTCTGCCCCGTGCGCGATCGATGAAACTCGCTCTTCTCCAACTCAACCCCACCGTGGGCGACCTAACTGGGAATGCCGAGTTGATTCGCCAAGGAGTGGAGCGATCGCGTCAGCTCGGAGCCGATTTAGCCGTCACCCCCGAACTCGCCTTACTGGGCTATCCCCCTCGCGATCTGCTGCTGCGCCCCGATTTCATTCACCGGGCAGAGAGCGCCGTCTCGAACTTGGCCGAAGCTCTCGCAAACGCCATCCCCGCGGTGGTGGGAACGGTCGAACGCAATCCCGCCAACGATGGAAGGCCGTTATTCAACAGCGCTCTGTGGCTAGAGTCCGGCCACATTCGCCACGCATTTCGCAAGCGCCTCCTGCCCACCTACGACGTGTTCGATGAAGATCGGTATTTCGAGCCGACCCGGGAACTGAATTTGGTGACGTGGGGCGATCGCCAGCTCGGATTCACTATCTGCGAAGACATCTGGAACGATCGCGATTTTTGGCAACACCGGCGGTACGCGATCGACCCGGTAGAAGAAATGGCGCGGGCGGGTGCAGACGTTCTGATCAATCTCTCGGCTTCGCCGTTCAGCGTGGGCAAGCCTGGTTTGCGATCGCAGATGATCGGCTCGATGGCTCGCAAACACCAGCTCCCCATCGCCTACGTCAATCAAGTGGGGGGCAATGACGATTTGATTTTCGACGGCAGCAGTTTCGTACGCGATCGCGACGGTCGAACGTGCGTGCGCGGCGCGGCCTTCGATGCGGACATCGTACTGGTGGATCTTGATGTGATGACCGGGACGACAGCCGAGTGGCCGGAAGAGGCGATCGCCGAACTCTATCAAGCCTTAGTGTTAGGAACCCGAGACTACGCCCGCAAGTGCGGCTTCAGACGAGCGCTGCTGGGCTTATCAGGCGGTATCGATTCAGCCGTCACCGCCGCGATC
>JBCBTL010000356.1:0-3881 GCA_039818705.1 Cyanobacteria bacterium J06639_1 | reverse complement strand
GGGAAACTACGTGAACGGCATCAAGATCGTCGTATTGACTCAAAATCTGACCGATCTGAGCGATACCATCCTCAGAGCCGTCGAGAATTACGACTTCCGCAAAGCTATTCGCGCGATCGCTTAATTCCTGATAGCTACGAACGGATTCATCAATGAAGATCAGTTCGCGCGTTGAGGTTGATTCAGAAAACAGGGAAGACTCGAACGAAAGCTCGCCAGCACCAAGAGGTGCTGCGCCAAGTGCAGCATCGAAGGCCATGTGGGGGATGTCTCTAGAACTCAGAATGAAGGAGGTGGCCGACATCTAGCGATCGCAAACCGCTGATGTGAAATTCGTAACCTGCGGAAGTTACTTAGGTACTGAAAGTCCTTGCCACCGAAAAACTATAACAAAGTTGTTTCATTCAGAATATAAAGTTCCCGTTACTAATTAAACAATTAATCTGCTCTTAAATTTCTCATAATCTACCTGAGGCGAACTAGCGCGCGGCGATCGCACCAGACAGGGGCTCTGGGGCGGCAATATTCCCATTCCTGTCTGCCAGAAAGTGTCTAGCCAAGCCAAATGTACGTGACATTTTCTGCGAAATGCGTATGTACTTAAGTACTAATTGAGAGGGCGATCGAGATCGTTCCATCTCGATCGCCGCCGCTCGCGCGGCCAGCGCGTGGCTCCGCTTGTCAGCGGCGAGTGGGTCATGATGAGCGGAGGGTGAATCTGAGGCTGAGAGTACATCTGAGGCTGACATGGCACGCATCTCGTTTCTAACCAGCGCCTATACGAGCATTCTCAATGCCAATAGCGAGCTGGCTCGTCGTCTCCAGGCCGCCGGACATGACATTGTCTACGCCAGTCCCTATCCAATCGAGCGCGCGATCGCCGATCGGGGACTCGCCTTCCAACAGCTTTCGACCCCGATTGCCGCACGAGGTTACGCCTACGGTCAACTCGAACAACCGGCAGACATTACAGCCTCATCGAAGGGGTCGGGAAGGCTCGGGCGCGTACCTCGGAAGCTGGTGGGGTGGCTGGCAAAATTCACGACCGTCCGCCAGCGCCGTCAGGCCGCAATTCAGAGTTTGGGACTGGCTCAGATTCGCGACGAACTGGCCGCTTTATCTGCCGATCTTTTACTGATCGATATCGAGCTGGCCGAACACGTCATCGCAGCGCGATCGCTTGGCATTCCGGTTGCCCTCACGAGCACTTGGATTTCCGTATGGAAACGCCCTGGCCTACCGCCACTGCACGATACGACCCTGCCGGAGAGCAGTCATCGCGGCCATCAACTGCAGCTCGAATGGCGGTGGTGGACATTTCGCTGGCAGCAGTGGAGCCAACGGCAGCGGCAGCGTTTGCGTGCAGTCGGTTGCGATCGCGTGTCCATCCTCGAAACCTATGCAAAAGCGGTGGGCGTATCGTTCTGGACAGATATCGATCTCTATCAATGGCTGCTGCCGTTTTCCTATCGCACCCTTCCCATCCTCAGCCTGAATGCCTTCGAGTTCGATTTCCCCCACGACCCTCCCCCGCAGGCGTATTACCTGGGCCCGATGGTGGGGCTAGACCGCGAAGCCACCCTCACGGAGAGCGATCGCGCCACGCGGCAATCTTTGGAGCGCATCATCGCCAACCATCGCACCAATCCAGAATCGCAAGCCCTGCTGTACTGCGCGTTCGGCACGTTTTCAGGCTCGTACGACTCAGCTTTGCTGAAGCGCATCATCGAAGCGATCGCCCGCAATCCCCAGTGGACGTTGATTTTAAGCCTGGGCGGACGAGGCGATCCGCAACGGCTGGGACAGCTCCCGGCAAATGCGCACGCCTTCGACCGCGTGCCTCAGCTTTTCGTCTTGGAGCAGGTCGATGCGGCGATCGTTCACGCCGGTATTGCCACCATCTCCGAGTGCATTCATTTTGGCGTGCCCATGCTGGCCTATTCGGTCGAAGTCACCGACCAAAACGGCAATGCTGCCCGAGTCGCTGGCGGCGGCTTTGGCATTCGGGGCGATCGCGATGGCGACGATGCCGCGACGATACAACGTCACCTCCAAACCCTGCTCGCGAGCCCCTCAATCCGAGAGAATCTACATCACATGCAGGCGCATTTCCGCCGCTACACAAGTGAAAACACCGCCGTCAAAACCGTAGAGTCGCTGCTGCCAAATCGCTGACAGGTGAAAACGAGCAACAATCTCGCTACTTCTCTTCTGGTGCAGACTTCGCATCGGGGGGCGATCGCGGACAGAATCTCTAACCCGGACGCGAGATATCCAGACACGAGGAGCGATCGCCTAGACTAGAATCCATCCAGCCGTAGCGCCCGTGAGGTACGCTCGTGCTCCAACTCGATCGCACGTCCCTCCCCAACACTGACGACCTCCCCGGTTCCGACGAGACTCCTGTGGATAACGAAGACCAGAATTTCGTTCCTAACGTGCTGCTGTTTATTCTTGAGTACCTCTGGAGGCCTCGCAAGGACTGGTACTTCGGCGTGGATATGGCGTTGTACTATTTGTCGGATACCGGAGACGCTAGGGCGATCGTTCCCGATGGCTTTTTGAGTGTGGGGGTAGAGCGTCGCAAGGATGACAAATCTCGCAAGAGCTACTTCACCTGGAAAGAAAAGGTTATTCCCCAATTTGCGCTCGAAGTCGTTTCTGAAACCAAAGGGGGCGAGTATGACGAGAAGCTGACTCTCTACCAAAACTTAGGAGTCAAATACTACGCCATCTACAACCCGTCGTTCTGGCGGCGAGACCGCCACGAGCCTTTTGAGATTTATAAGTTAGACAGCGATCGCTACCAACTTCAACCGGGCGAACCTTGTTGGATACCTGAGATTGGCTTGGGATTGGGACGCTGCACCCAAACATCCGATCTTTACGGTCGTGAAGTGTTGTGCTGGTATGACGAAACAGGCGATCGCTATCTGACCCAGGACGAGCGCGGCGAAGCGGAACGCAGTCGAGCTGATATTGCACAAAAGCGAGCCGAGCTTGCCGAAAGTCAACTCGAAGCAGAACGACGGCAGAACGCTCAGCTCCGCGATTATTTGCGATCGCGAGGCATCGACCCTGATTCTCTCCCCTCAGTTGAGTAAAGGAAGTTTACATTCTCTGGCTATGGATTGAGCTCGCATCTTTTCTTCAAGAGAAAACCCTTCAAACAGGCTATAGATGTAGAAGATGATAGATATCAGAATTGTCTTGACTTAGGAATGGTGTAGTGATGTCGGTCAATTCTCAGGCTAACAAGAGATTTTGGGGGTACGCAGCGGAGATTATTATATTGCCAGCACTACTCATAGTTTTAATTTCACTATTCCAGGGAGGCTTACACGAGGATGAAGCCGCTGCAATATTTTTTACGTCATCGATTTTGTAATTGTCCGCATATTGGCGAGAGTAGAAGCAAAGTTGAACCGTATCTCTTATAAAACTGATGAGAAGAGTGAAAGAGATCTCTCAATATGAAAAAACTTGTTCAGTGGAAGTGCCGAAACGCACTCAGTCGGTATGACCAGGTAAATCAGTATGTTCTATTTTTTGTGCAAAATCTAACTTCTAAATCAAAGCGTCCGAAGGGTGCTGTTGAGTAGAGCAGAGCCGCGAGGTGCGTGAGTGTAGGCCGCGATACTCTGCTCCTTGGAGCAAGGATGTTCGTTGTCGTAGAGACTTATTGGAGGTAGCCGGGGCAACGTAGCGCTTCACGTCAGCTCCGTTAAACTGTGGCAGCTTCACGCCGAGGGACACCGCTCGTGAATTCTGCCATTCGCCGCACCAAAGTTGTCGCCACTATCGGCCCCTCTAGCAGCTCGCCTGACGTTCTCAAGCGCATGGTGCTGGCGGGGATGAACGTGGCTCGCCTCAACTTTTCC
>JBCBTL010000355.1:0-3887 GCA_039818705.1 Cyanobacteria bacterium J06639_1 | reverse complement strand
CCGCGATCGCGTGGGAAAAGCTGACCGAATCCTGCAAACGGTTGAGGCAGGGCAGATGCGGGATATCCCATCGCTACGGCAGCGACGTGCGGGTACGGAATCGTTCTCAAAATCTCGGCAGCGTCGGGCTGTAGGTCTTGCAGCAAGTCAGCCGCAACGTAGGCCGGGGAGGTGACGACGAGCGATCGCCCCTGCCATGTCTGCATTCCCTCGGGGGTCTCGAACTCGACTCGGTAGGTGCCGTCTTCGGAGCGAGCCACAGACTGGGCTTGCCATTGGAGTTGGACCGCATCGCCGAGCTTGGCTGCGATCGCCTCGGGTAGGGCTTGCAGACCGTCTTTGAACGTTCCGAGCTGGCCGCGCTTGGGCGGCTGGATTTGCGGAGCTAGCGGGGGCTTGGGGAGGCGCGGCTCCCGAAAAATCCCGGCGAACAGACTGTTGTGCTTGGCTTCTAAGTCCGTGATGCGACCGAAGGCACCAGAAGCGCTCAAACCGTCAGGATCGCCCGCGTAGACCCCGGAGACGAACTGAGCTACGAGGCGATCGCAGGCTTGCGAGCCGATTTGCCGAGTAAAGAATTCCCGCACAGTTTCTTCGCGGCTGGGCGGAGGCAACACGAATCCCAGCAGTCCCCGCAACACCCGCAGCTTGCCACCGAGGGTGAGTAACTGCGTCGTGACGGCAGCAGACGGACTCATGGGCACGGGCAACAGGCGATCGTTCCAGTATACGAAGCGGGGCATCGCCCCGTCAGCCCAAACCACGCGATCGGCAATGCCCACATCCGCAGCTAAATTCAGGAGCGGGCGATTGGGCGTAAAGCTGTTCGGGCCTTCTTCCCACTGAAAGCCATCGCGGCGTTTCGTCCCGATCGCCCCCCCAACGCGATCGCGTCGCTCGGCCACAATGGCGCGGTAGCCGAGATGCGCGAGCCGATGTGCGAGCGTGAGGCCGCTGATGCCAGCGCCCAAAATGATGGCATCGGCAGGGTGTGCGGGAGAAGTCAAGTCAGACACGATACGATGCGGGAGAAAACGCGCGGACATCCTCTACTTTGACATTCCTCGGTCTCAAGTCAGTCGCGAGGCAAGGAGTTTCTTTCGGGTTTCCTCCGGATCTTGGCCATGTCAAAGTCAGTGTCGAAGCTCGATGGCAAAGCGAGCGATGCCGGGCGGGCGACGTGCCAGCACGCGAGAGGGATTAGCCGTGGATTTATTTCCCACAGAGGCCGAACAACCGACGCGGCTGCGCGATCGCCTGCCGGCCTGGCTCGACGGCTGGGGCGAGCGTCTGTGGGACTGGCGGGGCGTGTGGACGATCGCTCCGGCGATCGCGCTGCTGGTTCTGGGACTGCGCGGGGCGGGACTTTTACAATCGCTCGAATTAGCGCTCTACGATCGCATGTTCCGCTGGCGACCGCTGGAGCCGAAGGACGAGCGGATTGCGATCGTGGGGGTCAACGAAGCCGACTTGCAGCGCTCGGGCTGGCCGCTGCCCGATGACGAACTGGCGCGCCTCATTCAACAGTTGTCCGCGATGGAACCGCGCGCGATCGGGCTGGATTTTTATCGCGATTTGCCCGAACCGCCGGGCACCGACCTACTCGAAGCGGTCATGCGAGAGACCCCTTATCTGATTGGCATTGAAAAAAAGATCGGCGAAAGCAGCGACGCGGGCGTGGCACCCTCAGAAATTTTGGCGGCGGCAGGTCGGATCGGCGTAAATGACGTAGTGGGCGATCGCGACGGTCGCCAGCGGCTCGCCACGCTGTTTTTAGCCGACGAAGCCAATCTGCGCCCGGACGGCAGTATCTCTCAACTCCCCAGCTTCGGACTGCTGCTCTCGGGACTTTACCTGCAAGCTGAAGGTATTGCGCCCAGTGCTGCCGCGTCGGGAGCCATGCAGCTCAACGATGCAGTCTTTCGTCCCTTCGAGGCCAACGACGGGGGCTACGTTCGCGCCGATGCCAACGGCTACCAAGTCCTGCTGAACTATCGAGGGCCGTCCGGCAGCTTCGATCTCGTGTCGCTCTCGGACATTTTGGACGGGCAGGTCGCAGAGGCGCTCATTCGCGATCGCGTCGTCCTCATCGGCCCCACCGCTGGCAGTTTGAATGATTATTTCTTGACTCCCTATAGCAACGAACTGTCTGGGTCGCCGGAACTGATGGCGGGGGTTGAAATTCACGCCAACGTAGTTAGCCACGTCCTCAGCGCCGCGTTGGACGGTCGCCCCCAGTTTCGGGTGCTGGCGGATCGGTGGGAATGGGCGCTGACGCTGACAGCCTCCGTAGCAAGTGCGACCCTCTGTTGGGTGCTGCGACTGCGCCGCACGACCCTTGTTGCTCTCGTTGCCCTCGGGGGCGGGCTCACCGTCGGAGCTTACGTTGCGTTCGTACAGGGATGGTGGATGCCCCTGGTGCCGCCGTTCTTGGCGCTAGCCGGATCGGCCACCCTGACCACGGGATACATCGCTCGCCTGGAGAGTTCCGATCGCCAACAGGTGATGAACTTGTTCGGGCGACACGTCACCACCGAAGTGGCCGAAGCGATCTGGCGCGATCGCGACCAGTTCGTCGCCGACGGGCGCTTGCCGGGGCGGCGCGTCACCGCCACCGTGCTGTTCACAGACCTGAAGAATTTCAGCACCACCTCCGAGAAATTCGACCCGGAAGCGCTGATGGTATGGCTCAACGAGTACATGGAGGCGATGACCCGAGAGGTCCTCGATCGCCAAGGCATTGTCGATAAATTCATTGGCGATGCGGTCATGGCCGTTTTCGGGGTGCCAATTCCGAGCCAAGACTACGACGAAATTGAGGAAAACGCTCGCCAAGCCGTGCGCTGCGCCCTCGCCATGGGCGAAAGCCTAGACAAGCTCAACCGCCGCTGGGCAGCCCAAGGCAGACCGACGACTGCCATGCGGGTGGGTATTGCCACGGGGTCGGTGGTGGTGGGCAGCTTGGGCAGCGCCCAACGGATGGACTACACCACTATTGGGGATACGGTGAACGTCGCGGCGCGCCTGGAAAGCTTCGACAAAAGCATTGACGGCGGAACCTGCCGCATTCTGATCGAGTCCGATACTTATGCCCTCTGTCAGCACGAGTTCGAGTGCCAGTCCATCGGTTCGGTGAAACTCAAAGGTCGCCAACAGCAAGAGCTGGTGTACCAGGTGATCTCCGAGCGATCGCCATCAACTCCCTAACGCGATCGCGATCGCACCCCCCAATCTGACCGTTTGCTACATTCAAATCGTCAAAGGTTTCCATTTATACCCATGCTGACGTTTCGACCTTTTCTCGCCCTCGCGATCGCTAGCGTTCTGGCGGTCGGCGGCACGACCGTCTTTCCGATTGGGGAGGCAGCGCGCGCGCAAACGAATGGCGGCGCGGCAACCGACGGGTCGTTTTTCGGGTACGTTCCTCCCGATCGCGGTGCCCCTCGCCGGACGCGCGGGGCGGGCTCGCGAGGCTGTCAGGCCGATAAGCCCGTGGGTCTAACCCTGCTGGTGCCGATCGACCACACCGGACGCACGGTTGCCAGCCACCCCACGTTCTCGTGGCATCTCACCGGAGCCACCAACGTTCCCGTCGAGTTCTCACTCATTCAGCCGGGCGTGGCGCAGCCAGTTTACTCTGAAACCCTACCCGCCCAGCCCGAAGGCTACGGTCAACTCACCCTACCCGCCGAACTGCCCGGACTAGTGGCAGGGCAAGAGTATCGATGGTCGGTGGAAGCGATTTGCAACCCGAAGCGACCGTCGAGCAATATCTTCGCCCAGGGCTGGATCGAGCGTGTGGAAGCTGATGCCACACTTGCCGACAGCCTTGCTAGTGCGGCAACCCCCCGCGATGAGGCGATCGCCTACGCCAAAGCTGGAGTCTG
>JBCBTL010000354.1:0-3889 GCA_039818705.1 Cyanobacteria bacterium J06639_1 | reverse complement strand
ATCGAAGGAGTTGCAGCCGGAGAAACTGCGGGCGTATCGGCAGTCAGGGTCATAGGGCGAGCTGGGGGCGAGGGCGTGCCCTTACCCTAACAGGCGATCGCATCACCACCGCTTCGGTCTTGCTTGCACGATTAGCCCGTGTCTCAAGGCTCTCATGCAGATGCTGTTGCGGCAGCTTCGGGCGATCGCTCGGACTTGCCGGAGGCATCATACCGACCGGGAGCCAGAATATTGTTGGGATCGAGGGCGGTTTTAAGCGATCGCAGCAGATCTTGATAGCTTTCGGAACTCCCCAATGCCTGCATCGATTGGATGCCCAGCCGATAGGGGTAGTAACCCACTTCAGCAAAGCGATCGAGCAGGGTTTTGTAGCAGCTCATTGCGCGATCGTCTTCGCCGGGAATGTCGCGATCGTAGGCGATCGTCGTCACGCAGCCCAAGCATCTTTCTGTGAGGAGCGTGATCGAAATAATCGGCTCGAACCCCGCTGCAAACACCGTTTCGCTGAAGATGCGATAGATATTCGCTGCATGATTTCCGGTCATTGGCGCGACAGGGGCACACCAAATCAAGCCGCAGCCATCGCGATCGGGATTCATGTCCTCTGGCACGGCCATCTTCTTGCGCCAGTAGGTGCTGGAGATCGAGCTATTCGTCGGGACTCCCTGCATCATGCCGAACACCGGGCGAATCAGCTTCAACATCTCTGGCAGGTTCAACCCCGTTACCATTTGGTAGGGCTTCGCGACCTTGCCAGCTAGACCGATCAGGGTTTCATCGAGAAAACGCAGGCGCTTGACCTTGCCTTTGAGCGCTCGCTTAATCAACCGCCGCGCTTCGGCCACCTGCGATCGCGTGCCGTAGATCCCGCCCGACCCGTTCCACGCCCCGAAATCCCAGGTCTTGGCAAACTGCCCCATCACCTCCAGCGATAGCGGCGTTTGCCCCTTCATCTCGTCCCAGGGGTACTGCTGAATGGAGGACAACACTTTGTAGCTGTTGCCGACGTGAACGGCGCTTTTAATGGTGCCGTCTTGCCGCAGCGGACGCAGCGCGTCGATCAGCGGCGCGAGATCGTCGTACTCCGCCACGCTGAAGTAGAACGACTGAAAATACTCGGGGGCGGGCATCAGCCAAATGCTCATGCGGGTCACGATGCCGAAATTGGCCTGGGTGAATATGCCGTCCAGATAAGGCCCTACCCCCCAGCGGTACACCGAGGCGGAGTTGGCATTGGCAAACTGTCCGAACCCTGTTTTGACGCATTCCCCCGTCGGCAGCACCACTTCTAGGCCGCAGATATTCGCGAAGTGATCGCCGTAGGGCGTGTGGCCGAACCCGCGCTCCATGGCATTGCCGATCAGGCTCGTATCGGGACTCGACCCCGTGCAGTCCATCCACAAGCGCGATCGCTTTTGCTGCAAAAACTCGAATAAATCCTGCTGCGTCACGCCCGGTTCTACCGTGACGTAAGCCAAATCTTCGTCAAACTCGACGATGCGATTCATGCGGGAGAGATCCAGCAGAGCGCAGCCATCAGCAACCGGGACGCGCGAACCATACCCCCAATTTTTGCCACTGCTAACCGGATAGACCGGAATGCCGCATTGATTAGCCACCCGCAGACAAGCTTGCACCTGCTCGCGATCGCCCGGACGCAGGATCGCCGTTACGGTTTGCTGAGTCGCAAACGTTGCCGTTTCAGCCGCCTCGCACTCGGGGCTGTCAGTCTCGACCCACTCTGCCCCAATCGCTTGCTGCCAAGCTTGCAAGGCTTCAGACATCATCCTCATGCCGACGAACTCCACTCATCACGACTCCTGAAAAATGGGATTAGCGATCGCGCTCGGGTCGCGCACTCGACTGCGTTGTGGCGACCTCATCCATCGGGTTTCGTCACCGAGAGACTTCATCGCTCTCACCCAAAGTTATGCCTCATCAGTCGAGACGCTCCGTAGCTATCGGAACACTCAATCAAATCCGGGCACGCTGCGCAGAGGAATTTGCGATGTAATGTAATCCAACAACTCTTTCACGTCTGGATTGAGCTCGTTGAGGACTTGCTCGCGACTGATGAAGAAAGGGCCGCGCGTGCCGTGATAGTCCGTCAGATCCCCCACCTGCCGGAAGCGAATGCCAAAACGACGTAGGTGGCGAGCCAGTCTCGGCTCCATCATGGCGAAGATGCAGTCTAACCCGCCCTGCATCCCCAGCGAAGTCGCAGCCAAACACAAACCCAGAGCAATCAGAGGAACGCTGCGGCGCTCCATCTGCGTCATGCCGTCACCTTCGGGTACGCCCGCCGCTGACGATCGCTCGCCGCGTCTTTTACGAAAGTCAGCAGTGACGGCTAGGCGCGAGACTTCTCCCAAGCAAGTGCGGGGTCGCTGCAATAAAGCTCGACCGTGCTGATTCAAGCTCCCGTAGCAAAACGACTCGAACGGAAATACGGCTTCAGGCACGGTGCGATCCGCAAGCACCAACCGCACGGTTCCGGCATATCGATTGCTCGACCGATGCCGCAGCAGACAGTGAATCGAGCGCGCGTCGAAGAGATCCCGCTCGCGACCGCCGGGGCAGTCTTCTTCGCGCTCGTAGTGCAGCTCTGCGCAGTAAACTTTGTAGCGCAGACGGTAAACATCTGCGAGCTGTGCAGGAGTATCCGCAATTTCCAGTGCGAAGTAGCGCTCGAATGCCTGACTGATGCTCAGGAGCGACGAATCTAACATGGCAACATCCATAACATGCTCTCCCAGTGGAACAATGACAGCATCTGCCAACGAAAGGACGATCGGACGAGCGGGGCTACCCGAGCCGCACCAATGCATTTCATACCAGTATTCCCCAGATAGCTAGCATTCTTTCTAAGACAATAAACTTAGAGCGATCGCGAGTTAGCCCTGCGGTATGCCCCCAATCTCAAAGCCCTCGCAGAAAGACTTACGTAAATCTCGTATTTCGAACTCAGCCCCGATCGCGTTCCGCATGACCTTGCATTCAAGCGCGATCGCCCAGCCATCAAATCAGCCATCAAGCATCAAATCAGCCATTAAGTAAGACGGGCACGACAGCAAAAACACCTCTGCGAAAAGGTGCTATAAGATGAGTGTAAACAAAAGTAAAGTTCTTTGCAGAGCCATGCAACTCGCACCTGACTTCTCCAGTTCTTTGCCGTCCTCTGCGGGAGAAGCCGCCTACCGCGCCTTGCAGTGGGGGAAGAATTATTTCGGTCTGGCTCACAAGTTGACTTCCACCCGTGCAGCAACCGCTTGGGCAGATGTGTTGCGGACGCTGCAAGGAAGCCCGGCGGGGGCCAGTCAGGCTGGGCGCTTGAGCCCGGCGACGATTGCAGCCGCTCAGGCGCGCTACGACGCTCTGCTGACGCTGGACTGGCAGGATGCCGAAGCTGGCTACTACCCCAGCGACCTGCTATTCGACCAAGACTGGAGCGAGTTCGCCCGCGTGTATCCCCAAGTGTGGGTCGATTTGGTTTCGATTAGCGATCGCGTGGTCAACAAGCGCTATCAGGAGTTTGCAGCGGATATCGATACCGAGGGCTACCCGTCGTACTACCTGCAAAATTTTCATCACCAAACCGACGGCTATCTCAGCGATCGCTCTGCCAGTCTTTACGACGTTCAGGTCGATTTGCTGTTCGGTGGCTGTACCGATGCGATGCGTCGCCGCATCATTCGACCGATTATCGATCTCGCGACTCGCCGCCCCGATAAAACCAGCCGCATTCTCGACGTTGCTTGCGGAACGGGGCGAACGCTGCGCATGTTACGCAGAGCCTTTCCCAAATCCGCCCTGCACGGCATCGACCTGTCTCCCGCTTATTTGCGCAAGGCCAATCAGACGCTCAGCGCCATGCCTGGCGAGTTGCCTC
>JBCBTL010000353.1:0-3898 GCA_039818705.1 Cyanobacteria bacterium J06639_1 | reverse complement strand
GTGACGACCGCGGCGGTCGTCACCGTTCGGTACGACTTGAGACGCTTCTCCCCCTAACGTGGCATCTGGAGTGAGGGACTGCGCGATCGCCGTTTGAAAACTCGTTGCGGCGATCGCCATACCGAGGACAACGGAGGTACGAAGAGAACTACGCATGGAGTGACCGTATGTTCGCTGAGAAATGCCTCTAGGATACGACGTGCTTCACGGATGCGGCGGAAAACGCAACAAAAATCCCCCCGCGATCGCGAGGGGAATGATCGTGTGCCTGGTTACTCTCGGGTGCGGGAGCGATCGCGGCTTCACACCAGCTCGAACTCGAACGTCGCGTCCTCCGCAGTGTCTTCATCCAGCGCTTCTGAAACAGGTGCTTCTGAGACGGGCGCTTCTGGGACAGGTGCCTCGATCTCCTGAGGGTATTCGCGGATGAGGTCGCGTTCGGCCAGCCAGCGCTCGGCTAAGAGTGCCGCCTGACACCCCGTTCCGGCTGCGGTGATGCCTTGTCGGTAAACGCGATCCTGCACGTCCCCTGCGGCAAATACGCCCTCGACATTCGTGGCGACCGAGTGGGGTTGCACGAGGACGTACCCCTGGTCGTCGAGGGCGAGCTGACGCCCGAAAATCGAGGTGTTGGGACGGTGACCGATCGCGTAGAACAGCCCCGAGACAGACAAATCCGAGCGATCTCCGGTCTGATTCTGCTTGACGTGCAACCCTTGCAGGCGCTTGTCGTCGCCAAAGGCATCTTCGATTTCGGTATGCCAGTGGATAGTTATTTTGGGGTGCTTCACTACGCGATCGCGCATCGTTTTGCTGGCGCGCAACTCGCCGCGACGCACCAGCAAGTGAACGTTTGAGGCAAATTTGGTCAAGAATAACGACTCTTCGGCGGCGCTATCTCCACCACCAACCACGGCGACCTCGCGATCTCGAAAGAGCGGGCTGGCACCGTCACACACCGCACAGGCGGAAATGCCGCGATTCCAGTACGTGGCTTCGCTGGGAAGGTCGAGGCGCTTCGCGGTGGCTCCCGTTGCCACGATGAGGCTGTGGGCGCTAACTTCGCGAGTGGAGGAGCGCACGACGAACGGACGCTGACTTAAGTCAACTTCAGTCACGTCTTCCGTGACGAGTTCGGCTCCCCAGCGCTCGGCCTGGGCGCGCATTTTGTCCATCAGTTCCGGCCCCTGAATGCCCTCGGGGAAGCCGGGATAGTTCTCGACATCCGTCGTCGTCATCAACTGACCGCCGGGAATACCGCCCGCCTGAAATCCTTCAAATACAAAAGGCTTGAGATTGGCTCGCGCCGCGTAAATCGCTGCCGTGTAACCCGCTGGCCCCGAGCCGATGATGACGAGATTTTCGACCATGCCTTGCTAACTCATAATGACTATGAGTTATTGTAGCAACTTACCTGAAGCGATCGCCAGCGAGGTCAGATATTGCTCTCGACGTTTTGGTCAGGACATAGAGATCCTGACTGCACCTGGGTTCTGGATAGCTAAAATGTCCTCAGCAGCTTGAAGGCTGCCACAAGTCCTCGGGTAACCACTAGAACCGAGAGCCGGGCTGTTTGAGAAATTCCATCTCTTTAGGGGTGGACGTTCGCCCCAGAATGTCGTTGCGGTGAGGAAATCGTCCGAAGCGGCGAATGACCTCGCGATGGCGGATGGCGTAGTCAAGACTGCGATCGCTGTCTGGGTCGCCCGCCAACTGCTGAAACAAGGCGACGGCTCGATTCTGGTTGTCTAACGTTTCGCTGTGCTCGAAGGGTAAATAGACAAATCCTCGCTCGACGGTCAGCAGTTCCAGATCGAATCCGCGAGCGATGGCGTAGTTGGCTAATTCCAATGCCAAGTTATCTGTGGCAAACGCGCGCGGCGTGCCTCGAAACATGTTGCGAGAAAACTGATCCAGCACCACGATCGCCGCCAAACACGATCGCGTTTCGACTTGCCACTCCCGTGCCATCCCCGCCGCTAGTTGCTCGTGTAGCGGCAGAAAGCGATCGCGGCATTGGCGATCGAACTCGATATCTTTAGAGAACCAAATTTTCCTAGATTTCCCGTATTCGGGAGACGTGGGTTCGCCAAACCAAAACGACAGCACTGCCTCAGCTTCGTTCACGATCGCTCTCCGCGCAGGACACCTTCTCAGGCAGCATAAAACGCGATCGCTTCCTCGTTTGCCTCCCGGCCTCACAGCGACCTGAACTGCGATCGGACACTTGGCTCGATGGAGAGTGCGCTAAGTTCTAGGCTGTGGCTGCGAGCGGGAGCCTTCGGCACGGTGCCCTCTCGCACAGGCGATCTCGAAGCTAGCGATCTCGAAACCGCGATCGCGTCTGCCTGCGAACCACTTATCCCGCTAATGCGTTAGGAGTCATCTGCATGGACACCTCAAATGCAAAGTCAGAACCAAGCTTCTCGGAACGCTATCAGCGAGGCTGGCAAACGCTGCTGGATATCGATGGCGAAGCCGGTGCTAGAGTCATCGCGAGTTTGCAAGATATCGCGCCCGACCTAGCGCGATACACGATCGAATTTCCGTTCGGCGACGTGTACGCTCGCCCCGGCCTGGACGTAAAGTCGCGAGAAATTGCCACGATCGCCGCGCTCACGGCGTTGGGCAACGCGCAGCCCCAGCTCGAAGTTCACCTTCACGCCGCGCTCAACGTGGGCTGTACGCCGCAAGAAATTGTCGAAGTCGTCATTCAAATGGCGGTCTACGCCGGGTTTCCTGCCGCCCTCAACGGCATGGCTGCAGTCAAGCGCGTGTTTGCGGAACGGCAGATCGAACCTCAGCAGTTCGACCAGCCGACCGTCGTGTAGACGCACCCATCAGACGTACCGCCCACGCCCATGCCGGAATAGTTGCTGTAGTGGCTCCAGCTTCCATCTCCAGTACGTTCGCCACTTCCGTAGCGCGAAAAATGATGCGTGGTCGAGTTCCCGAGGCAGCCGGACTGACCGCTCGTCATGTTGTACCAGCAGCCCTGCTCGTCAACCAGATAGTGACCGGGCGCAACGGCGGTGCCCAACTGCATTTGCAGCGCCCACAGCTCTTCGACACTGAGCAGTTGACCGTTAATGGCCACGTTGGAAGGTACGTTGGCTTCCACGCGCGCCATCGGCAAACACGACAGAGCCGCTATGCAGCTTACCCCAGCGATCCGGGCAAGCGTCCATTTCAGGGTCATCCCACTGTCCTCCAGTTCGGCCTACATCAAGGTGGCATCAGAGGTGCGCGTTAAAGCTGCGCTCAGTTCGGATCTCGCACGTACCAACAGCGCGCTGCCCGAATGAGTTCAGTATTGCGAGTGTGACAAGTACCGTCTGCGATCGCGATCGCAAGTTATCCCAGCCAGACCTACCGCACGCTGACGAAGCGATCGCGCGCCAGCGCCCGCAGTTGTTCGACATCCTCTCGGCGCGAGACGGAGAGGGGGATCGTTTGCCGCATTTCTTCGAGCAGCAAGTCCATAGTCAGGGCTTGTTTGAGGTAGAGTGCTCGGTACAGGCTGGCGATCGTCACCTGCTCGATTTCGGCTCCGCTAAACCCCGTGGCCGCGAGCGATAGGGCGTTCAAATCGAACGCCTGCGGGTCTTGTTTGTGTAGCTCCAAGTGAATTTTGAAAATGCGCTCCCGCTCCGGGGCTTCGGGCAGATCGACGAAGAAAATTTCGTCAAAGCGACCCTTGCGAAGCAGTTCGGGGGGCAAACGAAACAGGTCGTTTGCCGTGGCGACGACGAACACCTCAGCCGTTTTTTCCTGAAGCCACGTTAGAAATGCCCCGAACAAGCGCCGGTTTAAGGCTCCTTCGGCATCTCCGCCTTCCTGTCCCAACGCTTTTTCCAGTTCGTCAATCCACAGCACCACCGGAGCCATCGCCTCGGCC
>JBCBTL010000352.1:0-3908 GCA_039818705.1 Cyanobacteria bacterium J06639_1 | reverse complement strand
ATAACGGTCCAACAACGTGAGGCGCAGCGTGATGTGGCCGCTGCGACACTCGACAGTGCGAAGAAGGACCTAACCGATACTGTCTTGCGCGCACCTTTCGGTGGTGTGATTGCGGAAAAGCTTGCCATTAGCAAGCGCACCGTAGACAACCACATCAGCAACATCCTCGAAAAAACCAGCACTAATAACCGAGTGGCTTTGGTGCGCTGGGCATTGCAGTGGGGCAAAGTTTGCATTGACGAAGTGAACTGCTGCTCGATCGAGCCGAAATCTCACACGCCAATCGCGGGGTAAAGCGTGAGCGACCCAAAAGCTACCGACGAGGCTCCCGTTCGGTTTGCCGTGCGCTACGACGATCTGCCGCTAGCCGTCTACCGCGAAATTGCCGCTCATCTGCGCTGCATCCCCGGCGTTGAGGCCGAGCTAGAAACCAACACGTCAACTGTGTTTCGCTACAGCGATAGCCAAATCGGGGCGATGCTCGTGACGCGATCGCCCGAAGCCAGCGACTCCCGCATCCAGCAAGTGCTGGACCACTACGGCCTCTGGCAGCGAAGCGAAGATGCCGATGTCGAGTCGTCAAGCCATTAGTCTTCTTTGCCGGTCAAACCAGGCTTGCTAGGCATACTTAGTCAACAGATCTGACAGCTTTTGCTTCACTTGCATGAGCTTGAATCCGACAGTCGCGATACTCGCTTCAGAGCGATCTAATGCCATGTAGAGAAAATAGTCTTGGGCAGACATGAACTTGATGATGTGCCACTGTTTGGGAAGGCTAATCATCATGTCATCAATGGCCTCATCCAGCTTTAACGCTGATGCTGCTCTCATTTTTGCCTTGATCACCTTAGAGTTGTACTGAATGGCTGTTTCAATCCTGGAGTTTGGGAAATCATCTGCGTCGCGCCCGGCGTTTGCCAAACATTGACCTGTTTTCCAATTTCCCAGACCTGCGATAAGAGCGCCGCGTACGCTCAGGAGCGTTTCCAACTCTTTATTGACCAGTTCTAAGTCTGGCGGAGTCAATTTTTTCGCGGGAATATCAGCGATCTGAGAAACCATGTCAATCACAAGGTGCGTAGGGTTGACAGTATGTTACCCAAGGCGATCTAAAACAGTTCACCTTGCGGCTTCAGAATTCACCCGCGATCGCACTCACACAACGCTCACACAGATCGGGATGCTCGGTGCTCTCGCCTACGTGCGTCGAGTAGTTCCAACAGCGGACGCATTTGTGGCCGTCGGCTTTTTCGACTTGAGCGCTCAATCCTTCACCACCTCGGCTCAGCTCCACTTGTGAAGCCAAGAATAGATAGCGTAAGTCAGCCGCTCTCTCGTCGAGCAGTCCGTACAGGTCAGCATCATCCACTTCGAGAGCGACTTTCGCTTCGGTAGATGCGCCGATGACTTTTTGACTGCGAGCGTCGTCGAGGGCTTTGTTGACTTCATCACGCACGCCACGCAGTTGGTTCCAAATCGCGCCGAGTTCGGGGGCGTTCCACTGCTCGGGCGTATGCAGCCATCCCGCTTCAAAGACGGACTTGTGTGCCGTGCCGTAGGGAATGTGGCTCCAAATGTCTTCAGCCATGTGGGAGAGAACGGGGGCGATCGCCTTCGTCAAATTCTCCAAAATCAGCGCCAAAACGGTCTGACATTGGCGACGACGCGGAGAATTTGCGTGACTGATGTAAAGTCGATCTTTGCCGATATCCAAATAGAAATTGGAGAGATCCACTACGCAGAAATTCTGCACGGCCTGAAAGAACCGGAAGAATTGATAGCTATCGAATGCGTCAGTGATTTCCTGACAGACTTCGCGATGGCGATGCAGGATGTAGCGATCGAGTTCGGTCAAATCGTCGTAAGCGATCGCATCTTTGGCGGGGTCGAAATCGGATAAATTCCCCAACAGAAAACGAGACGTATTGCGCACTTTGCGGTACACGTCTGCCATTTGGCTGAGGATGGTTTTGCCGATGGGCACGTCGCCGCTGTAATCGACGCTCGACACCCACAGACGCAGTACATCCGCGCCATAGGCCGGGTCGGTCTTCAGATTTTTGCCCCCATTGATGATGACGAGCGGATCTACGACGTTGCCGATGGACTTGCTCATCTTCTGGCCTTTCTCGTCCAGCACGAACCCGTGGGTGAGTACGGCTTGATAAGGAGCGCAATCGTTCACGGCAACCGAGGTCAGCAAGCTGGATTGAAACCAGCCGCGATGCTGATCGGAGCCTTCTAAATACAGTTCGACGGGATATTTAAGTGCTTCTCGCGAGTCGGCCACTGCCGCCCAAGACGACCCGGAATCGAACCACACGTCCATCGTGTCCATGCCCTTGATATAGGTATGGCCGTCGTTGCGGTACTGTTCGGGCAACAGGTCTTGCACGTCTAATTTCCACCACGCATCCGACCCCTGCTCGCGGAAGATGTCGCGGACGTGATGAATGGTTTCTTCGGTTAAGAGTGCTTCGCCGGAGTCTTCGTTGTAGAACACCGGAATCGGGACGCCCCAAGCGCGCTGGCGAGAGATGCACCAGTCAGAGCGATCGCCTACCATCGCCGTAATCCGGTTCTCGCCGATCGCCGGAATCCACTGCACGGATTGAATCGCTTCCATCGCCGCTTCGCGGAACCCTGCAACCGAGGCGAACCACTGCGTTGTCGCTCGGAAAATCGTCGGTTCTTTGGTGCGCCAGTCGTAAGGATATTTGTGAGCGTAGGCTTCTTCTTTCAGCAGCGCGCCCGCTTTGTCTAACGCGCGGATGACGGCTTCATTACCGCTGGTCGCCTTGTCTTTGGAGAGAACGTTCAGCCCAGCAAATTCGCCCGCTTCTTCCGTGAACACGCCCTGCCCGTCTACGGGAGAAAGGATGGGCAAATCGTATTTATTGCCCACCACGAAGTCTTCCTGACCGTGACCGGGAGCGGTGTGGACGATGCCCGTACCGGATTCGGTGGTGACGTGATCGCCGAGGACGCAAAGGCTGACGCGATCGAATAGGGGGTGCTTGCCTTCGGAGCGCTCGATCGCTTTCCCCGCAAACGTCGTCTTCACCGCAAGAGTTTCGCCCAACACTTCTTCGAGACGCGATCGCAAATCCGCCGCCACGATCAAATTTCCAAATTTCTCCGACTCCACTACCGCATACGTCAGCTCGCCGTTAAAACAGAGCGCCAAATTCCCCGGAATTGTCCAAGGAGTCGTCGTCCAGATCGCCGCGTGCAGGTTGGGCATGTACTCACCCAGGATTACCTCAGCGTCTGGCGCAAGCTTCTGAATCGGGAACGCCGCGTAGATGCTGCGCGATTTGTGGCCTTCGGGATATTCCAGCTCGGCTTCAGCCAGCGCAGTTTGCGAACTGGGACTCCAGTGAACCGCTTTCAATCCACGGTAGATGTAGCCTTTCAGCGCCATCTGTCCGAACACTTCGATTTGTGCCGCTTCGTATTCCGGTTGCAGCGTGAGATAAGGATGTTCCCAATCGCCCCACACGCCCAAGCGTTGGAAGCCAGATTTCTGACGAGCGATCGCCTTCTTCGCAAAATCCCGCGCTTTGTATCGTAGCTTGATCGGCGTGAGCGCCTGACGCTGCTCGGGCTGCATGCTTTGCAGCACCTTCAGTTCGATGGGCAGACCGTGGCAGTCCCAACCGGGTACGTAGCGCACCTTTCGGCCTCGCAAGATTTGATATTTATTGATGACATCCTTGAGGATCTTGTTGAGAGTGTGCCCCATGTGAATGTCGCCGTTGGCGTAGGGGGGGCCGTCGTGGAGAACGAAGCGATCGCCTTCGTTGGTCTCAGCCAGCGTCTCGTAAACCTGCTCCTCGTGCCAGAATGTCTGAATTTCGGGTTCCTTCTGCGCGGCGTTGGCACGCATGGAAAAGTCTGTTTTTGGC